>CAYTLX010000083.1:0-7521 GCA_964438645.1 uncultured Saprospiraceae bacterium
AGCAGTTGACTACTTTTTATGATGATTTGCAAAAACTATTAGCCAAAGGCAAAAAGCAAAATGAAGCCATCTTGTCGCTTCTTGCAAAATACCTAAAGGCTTCTAAAAATATCCTTTTTGAAGGCAATAACTATGGCGTCGAATGGACTCAAGAAGCTAAAAAACGCGGGTTAAGCAATAATCCATCCACTCCAGATGCCTTACAAGCCTTCAATGAAGCCAAAGTAAAGAAGCTTTTTAGCGAAAGCGGCGTATTTTCCAATCGAGAACTAAAAGCACACTACAATACCATGATGGAGAATTATATCTCCAGATTGACTATCGAATCCACTAAGCTAGCCCACCTTTGCTACGAATATGTACTTCCAGCAGGGATTCAGCAGCAAAATATCCTTGCGGAAAATATCGCCGCCCTTAAAAATGTGGGACTAAAATCCAGTAGCACCAAGGCTCAAATGGATATTTTGCGCAAGCTGAATACGGCCATTAATAAAATCCATGCGGATATTCAAAAATTGGATAGATTAAAAGCGAAAAATCATACTAGCGAAGAGCAACATGCAGAGATTTGTAAATCCAAAATCAAACCTTTGATGGAAAATATTAGAACCCATGCCGAAATCATTGAATTCTATGTCGATGATAACCTTTGGCCTTTACCAAAATATCGGGAATTGTTGTTTTTGAGATAGACGCTGTTGGTCTTTGGTGCTGCCGCAGCGACATACACCAGCAACCAGCAACCAGCAACCAGTAACCAGTAAATTCCCGTATTTGTCCCCTAAAAACAGAAAAAAAAGGTTTTTTTATACTAAAGGCAGCGAATCTTTGGTTGGTATCGTTTAACTTACAACAAAATGGATTTAGCGATAAACATAGAAAACCAAGAACGTCTTCTAATTGGGGCTGTCATACGGCAAGAAGATTGGGCACAACGGAAATTATACGAGACCTACTACGGACGTATGATGGCGGTGAGTCTGCGTTATGCTAATAATCCACAAGATGCTTTGGATATTTTACAAGACGGCTTTGTGAAAGTTTTTAAGAATATCGGAAAATATAAACAAGGAACTTCTTTATATGGTTGGATTCATCGCATTATTGTGAACACTTGCATTGATTATTATCGTAAAGAACAACGACGACAAACCCAAGATTTAGCCGAAGCTAAGCCACAGATTTCCTATGATGCATCCGCACTGTCCAATCTTCGTAAAGAAGAGATACTAGTAGCGATGTCGGAGTTGACGGTGGCTTATCGGACGGTTTTTAATTTATTTGTGATTGAAGGTTATGCGCATAAAGAAATTGCTGACTTACTGAATATCGCAGAAAGTACATCCAGATCCAATTTGTTAAAAGCTAGAACACAACTAAAAGAAATTCTCTTGAAAAAGGGATTTAAACGATGAACAGGGCACTCACACTACTTCGTTTAATTAAGAAACACTAAAAATCAATGGAAAACAACCAATTTGATAATGAAATAAAAAAGATGCTCGAAGGCTTGGAAGTGCCCTTCCAAGATTTGCATTGGGATCGTATGGCGCAGCGGCTACAAGAAACCCAAGAGCCTAATACTTCTGATACGGTTACAGCATTTGATAAATCCATTTCTGAAAAGATTTCTGGTTTTGAAGTCCCTTTTAGCGAAAGCAGTTGGATCGCTTTGCGCAGTCGCTTAGTGGCTAGCGCCTATCTCAAAAAATGGATTTTTCAAACCAAGACCATCGAAGGACTTTTTATGCTTGTTTTTGCCTTATTTTTGATGGATAGCATAGGAGAAGAACCAAAAGCCCCTGTTTATCATGGGCCCGTAGCTCAGGTAAAAACCATCCATATAGACAATAAACCTACTTCAGAAATCACCCATCTCGCTGCGGAAGTAGCCGATGAGCATCAAGCAGGAAGTCGTCTTGCGACAAATGACGAGACAAGAAATCAAGGAAATCATTTTGTGATAGACAATTCATCGACTAGCCCAATTGCGGGTATCTTATTAGCTTCTGTACCTGTCGATAAAAAAGAAGTGGCTATCGTGGTCAATGCTAGGAAAATTAACGTTCCCGATTTTGCTTCGGGTATAGACGCTAGAGGCGTTTTGCTCGAAGTGCCAGATTATTTGAGCAATCCTTTGGTGATGTTAGATGTACCCAATCAGTTTGATTTGGCTTTACCAAGAATTGCCTTTAATCAAGCTTCTAAAACGAATTTTGGGCTTTCAGTATATGGTATTGTCAATGCAGACCACATCATCACAGGCGTGGATCCGACCACGGCTATTAATGTACCCAATGTATGGTCTCCAGGCTATGGTGGTGGAATTGCTTTTTCAAAAAGGAAGGGCAGATTGGCTATTTCTGCTGGGGTAGAGTACCAAGAAGTGAAATATTTTCCGAAGCCGATTATTCGGATTACTCAAGGTGGTGCCGATCTTGGATATGCAGGGGCAGGGACTACTACCGTGGAATTAACTAAGGTGAGCCTTCCTATCACCATCGGTTATCCTTTAATCAATACCCAAAAACATCAACTATCTGTCGAATTAGGACTATTACCAGCCGTGGGCAAAGAAACCTTTGAGCAATCTACCTTTATAGTAGGTAATTCTAATAAAGAAAATGATCGTGTACTACGCCAAAAAATGGCAGCTGTCGGTGCTCAACCCACGGTATATGTACAACCAACTGTAGCGCCAAGATATACCGAGCCACAGACAGAAACTTCTAGGCTCTCCAAAAAACCAAAATTCTTTGCTTCGGCGAGAGCCAATATATCTTACGAATATAAGCTGGATCGACATCATTCCATTTTTGCGAAAGCATCCTATAGCCATCAATTGACTCAAAATGGTATAGGCTTGCCAAAAGATCGTCTAAATACGGTGGGCTTGCATTTTGGCTCTAGGGTGTATCTCTGAGATAAGCCCATGGATTGTGTTGGTTTTGTAAGTCCTTGCTCCCTAGCCATTTACCTTGACCAACAACAAGAAAGATAGACATGCGGGCTATTGTTATACTATCCTGCCGCAATGTCGCTGTACTGAAGTATGAATTAATAATTATCCATTGATATAACTCATTGATATATAGAATTTTACGTTTTGTTAACTATCCATTAACTGCTATTAACTTTCATTATATTGAAAAGCGCACTACATTTGTAATATCAAATTTAATTATTAACAGAAAAAAACTAAAGAAGATGAAGAAGTTTGTTGCACTTTTTGCTTTCATTCTATTTGTAACTGCTGCGGCATTTGCTCAACCTAAAGCTCAATTTGAGCTAAAGAAATTAGATTATGGTACGATTGATAAAGGATCTGAGCCATTAAGAATTTTTAAGTTCAAAAACGTAGGTACAGAGCCTTTAATTATCAAGAATGCTAAAGGTAGCTGTGGATGTACGGTTCCTAAGTCTCCAAAAGATCCTATCATGCCAGGAGAAGAAGCGAATCTTGAAGTACGTTATGACACTAAGCGTGTGGGTAAATTCACAAAGACGGTGACTTTGACTACTAATGATCCGACTAATCCTAAGACTGTATTGACTATCCATGGAGAAGTAAAGCCCGTTAAGGCAAAAAAGACGCTTCCGCAAAAGAAATCTGCTTTAGGAAACTAAACAGACCCTATCGAAGAATCTCTTCGACTCATAAAAATCACTTTGGGATATTCCCAAAGTGATTTTTTTTTGTCTCATCTTATGCTGCTTTAGCCCTTTTTTTTATCTTTACCTAAAAAATGATTATAATTCGGGATGCCCAATTGGCTGATATGAAGTCAGTTAGAAGCCTAGTAAAAGAGTTAGCGGTATTTGAGAAAGCACCCAAGGCCGTTACAGCCACTTTGGGAGATTATCAAAGGCTCTTTAGGGAAGAGTTGTTTCAATGCCTTGTAGCCCAAGAAAATGATGAAATTATAGGTATAGCTCTATTTTATGATACATTTTCAACTTGGAAGGGACACATGATGTACCTAGAAGATTTAGTCGTCACAGAAAAGTATCGAAATAAAGGTGTTGGGGGACAACTTTTTGATGCTTTTTTAGCAAAATCAAAAGAAAAAGGAGCCATTTTGGCCAAATGGCAGGTGTTGGATTGGAATGAAAATGCCATACAATTTTACGAAAAAAAGGGGGCCGAAGTCGAAAAAGGATGGTGGAATGTGAAGTTTGGGTTAAATTGAGCCCTTTAGAGCAAAAAAAAATACTTTTTTTCTCTTTTTCTTTTGATTTTAAAAAACAAGTTGTATCTTGCAGACGAATCTAGTGTAGATTTATAGTGTTTCATAGTGTGAAGGGTGACCATGAAAGCAGTTTCTTGGTCGCTCTTTTTTTGTCTATACCCTTAAATCCATGGACAAAGTCAAAGGATAGCTGATAACAATGCAACAATTAAGCTCCTTTTTCGGCGAGTTGACGGACAGTTTGATTGATTATTTGATACAATTCTTTCGGCTTGAATGGCTTAGTGATGTATTCATTCATGCCGATGTCCAAGCACTTTACTTTTTCTTCGTCAGATGCATGAGCCGTTAGTGCGATAATCGGTAAATTAGACGATTTTCGGATAATTTTCGTCGCAGCAATACCATCTAAAATCGGCATCTGAATGTCCATCAGAATCAAGTCATATTGATTCGTATTTGCTTTTTCAATGGCTATTTGGCCATTCTTAGCGATATCAACCGTTATTTTACCCCATTTCTCCAACACCTTTTTGGTGGCAATTTGATTAATGATGTGATCTTCAACCAATAGGATATGCATTGGATACAATGGCTTGTCACTATTGATGATGCGTCCTTCTTCTATCTGGACAACAGGTAAATTAAAGCTAATTTTTGTTTGTTTGGCATTAGTCTTAAAGTCCAAATGGCCACTTAATAAGCTGATAAGCCTTGCGGCAATAGCCAGATTGGTATCCGCTGTTTCTATTTCTGATTGATTGATGGCTGCTTTCGCTAAAAATGCTTCTGGATTGGTAAAAATAAGTTCATCTTGTGCAAAAGGAAAATATCCAGCAATATCAACGGTAACCTTTAAGGAAAAATGGGTGGATTTTTTCTTTTTACCGTCAATATTGATACTAATCGGCTTTTCCAAACTAGAAGAAATCTCATTGAAGGATTGAGTAATATTTAAGAGAATTTGTTGTAGCTTGTCTCCATCAAAAAATAAAAAGTCTGGTATTTGGGAAGTCGGGGGGATGGTGATGTTTAGCTCACTTCCTTCTTTAATTTGTACAAAGCTTTTTAGACTCTTGAAGAAATTGCGCAAGCGCACCTGTTGGGGCACCACTTTTAGATCGTCCGCCAATACAATGGTGGAGTTCAAAAATTGATGCATTTCATCATTTAAGTCATCAAATGATGTTTTCATGCCGTTTAAGAGCGCTTTTTGCTCTTTACTTTTAACGGTTTCTTCAAATAAGAAAAATAGATTAATCAATGAGCCCAGGTGGGTTCTTACATTAAATCCTAAGTGAGAGAGCATCTCCCGTTGTAGCTTTTTGCCATGTCCTGCTAGGTGTTGGGCAATAATAGCTGATTGACTTTGCATTTCCTTGGTAATATCTTGACACGTGCCCACCACTACTAGTCCGCCTATATCTTCATACATTTGGACTTTTGCTCTAGCTTTTAGATATTGGAATTTATTCTTTCCATTGTTCACTCTAAAAGTCGTCTCTTGGAGCTGACCTGATTTTATGGTTGCTGAAAAGAACTCATTCACTTGCTCTACGTCTTCAAAATAAACCATCTCGATAAATTCTTCTCGATTGTTGATGTTTGAGCCAATCGGAAAATTGAAAATGTCATACATGGTATCCGACCAAGTCATTTCTCCTGTCACAATGTCCAAGGTCCAATCCCCAAAACGGGCGATATTCTGTGCTTCCTTTGAGCGTTTTGTCGCTTTCGCTAAATCTATTTTTGCGGAAGCTAAGGCAATTTGCGCATGATGTCTGATGGAGTAGTTGCGGATGGCACGCGCCAACTGCCGCCCCGAAATTTCAGATTTGACTAAATAATCAATGGCTCCTGCCCGCAGCGATTGACTAATGATGACTTCATTTTGTAATTTTGTATAAACTAAGATAGGAATTTCTTCTGCAATATCTTGTATCGCCTTGTAAGTTTTGTACCCTTGATAGCTTTCGAGATTTAGCTCTAGTACAATTAAATCAACATCTTCTTGATCAAGGATCTTTTCTATTCCAATGGCCCTATACGTCTTGAAAAAACTGGCAGAGATATTGAAATCTTCCAAAAGTTCGATGGTTTTATCCACGTCTTTTCGTTCAAAATCAATAATAACGATATGTTGAAGTTCTTTCAAGTAACTTTTTTTGTAGGGTGAAAGACAAAATTAATGGGGAGCGATACCTATTCTGACGCAAATAATATGCCTGAAATATTATTCGCTCACTAGGATTTTCTAACTTTGTCCTAGATTTTTCCAAAAGCTTGTAAAAACACGGTTATGAATCATTTGAAGACTTCTTTTGAGCAGTTTATTGGGCATCATAAATACCAAGATGCCCCCCAAGGGCTTTTTGAGCCGATTAACTATATTTTGGCGCTCAAGGGCAAGCGTTTTCGACCCATCTTGCTTTTGGCGGCTCATCGGGCGTATCAAGGGGATTTTGCGGAAGCAATGCCTGGGGCAATGGCTATTGAAGTTTTTCATAATTTTACGTTGCTGCATGATGACATTATGGATAAAGCGCCTTTGAGAAGGGGCGAGCGGACTGTCCACGAAAAATATGATACCAACACCGCCATACTTTCTGGAGATGCCATGATGATTAGCGCCTACCAATGGCTGGGGCAATATGCCCATTTGTCAAATTTTTCGGACATTTTGAGTACGTTTTCACAAACGGCCATGGATGTGTGCCGTGGGCAACAAATGGATATGGATTTTGAGCAAAGTTGGGATGTGACAGCAGATGATTATTTGGAGATGATTCGGTTAAAAACCGCGGTTTTGCTTGGGGCTTCCTTAAAAATTGGGGCATTGATTGGTGGAGCGTCAGCGGATGATGCTCATACTTTTTATGAATTTGGGATTAAAGCGGGTCTAGCCTTCCAGATTCAAGATGATATTTTGGATTCTTTTGGAAGTACCGCTGCGGTAGGGAAGCAAATTGGGGGCGACATCATCCAAAATAAAAAAACCTTTTTATTGGTTCAAACTTTGGCGAAAGCAAAAGATAGACAAGCGTTAATTGACTTTATGATGAAAACGGCGGATCAGAAGACCAAAATCAACAAAGTAAAAGAGCTAATGATGGCGACAGGAGCTTTGGACGATGCGGATATGTTGCGGGATGATTATTATGAACAAAGTTTAGAATTATTAGATAAACTTCATATTCCAGATAAACAAAAGGAATTTTTTAGTGAGCTTGCGCTAAAAATGGCTCGACGGATGTTTTAGACGTTCGCTTTGCTCGTTGGTTGAAGCGCTCACTTCGTTCGCTGGTTGAGCCGTTCGCTTTGCTCACTGGTT
>CAYTLX010000084.1:0-7456 GCA_964438645.1 uncultured Saprospiraceae bacterium
GTGGGCTGTGGCTTAGGAGCTGGCTTTGATTGACAACCCAAAAACACCCAAAAAAGTAAAAAAACTATTGTATTATAATGCATTATTCCCCAAAAACTTCTTTCAACTTCTGCTCTAACATTGGGCCACGAAGCCCTTTAGCGATAATTCGACCTTCTTTGTCAAGTAGAAAAGTAGCTGGAATGGATCTAACTTTATACAATTGAGCTGGAGCACATTTCCACCCTTTTACATCGCTGACGTGTATCCAAGGCAAATCATCTTTTTGGATGGCGGCTAGCCAAGGCGCACGTTTACGGTCAAGACTTACGCTCATTACTTCAAATCCTTTGTTTTTATATTTGTTATATAATTTTTTGACATTAGGGTTTTCACGGCGGCAAGGGCCACACCAACTGGCCCAAAAATCTAATAAGACTATTTTGCCCCGCAAACTAGATAGACTTACTGGATTCCCTTTGGTATCATTTAGGGTGAAGTCTGGCGCGACTTTTCCATTGTCCAAAATAGCTTCATCGCTAAGCATCCGCTCTAAATTAAGGACAGAAGCATCAGGCTTCGCTGTTTTGTATTTTTTGATGTACTTTTTTCCAAAATAGGAGAACAACTCCTTATTGGCTCCCCGAAAAGCCATGGTGACACCTCCTAAAGCATATTTATATGTTTTAGAATCAGCTGGTATTTTTTCTAATAGATCTTCGATATACACTTGTCGCAGCGCATTTTCTAAATGAAAGCGATTTAGGGTAGCGGCATAGGTTTTTAGCAAATCAAATACCATCGGAATATTCTGGTACATTGGATTCTTCCAATCTACTTTTTGAAAGAATTCTCTTGCGTAATATTCAAGTTCGCTGTTATAGTTCATGTCGTTATTCAGGAAGCTGAAATACAGATTAAGGTCTGCCATCCTGCCTAAATATGGATGTATAGCGTATTTTTCTTTTTGCCAGTCAAGCTTTTCTTTATCCAATGCCTGAAAAGCGACTTTTAACGCTTCGGAAGTCTTTTGGCGACCTATTTTGCTTCTAATGGCTTGTTCTTTGGTTGGGAACAAAATAGATTCTTGGAGTAATTTTTCAATCTCCCGATTCATCGACCCATCCGCAAAAGTTGCATTCGGGATTTTTCTACACATCGGGGAAAGCTTCATTTTTTTGTCAAGACCAAATACGACTGGCTTGATGACATTAGGCTGACGTCCCACAAAATACATGATTGGGCTATCCGTCTTAACGGAAAAAGTGAAAGTAGAATCTTTGCCCGGTTTTTTGACTTGAAGTATGGAAAAACCGATACCGTCAAATTCATAAAGCATTAATTTTTCCGGAAGGCAGTCCACATATTTCACTTCTAGCTTATAAGGCTTTGCAGCAAAAATAGTAGCAGATAACAAGGCAAATAGCATAACACTAGCCCATTTTTGAAAAGATTGTGGTAATGGTGACATCAAAAAAACATTTGTTAGAGAATAGAGTCCAATGCAAAGATAAAGATTTTTCATTGCTCCTATTTAAAAGTTTTGTTAAGGCATTTTGGGGGCTCTCCAAATCGCACCAGTACATACAATAGAAAACCACCGTTTAAATGAATAAACGATGGTTTTGCTCACAAAATCGAATCAGTGAATATGTATATGCAAAATGCATTCCAAATCAGTGTACAATCTTCAATTTTCCATATTTTATGATACTGAATATCCGGCTACTACAAGCATGGCTCGTCAAATAGGCCGATACAGCTTGTGAATTTCCTTCTTTGACATTTTCTTTTATTTGAAGGCTTTCGGGAACAATGATGTCTCCATATTCGCATTCGGCTTCAAGACAAAAGGATTTAGCCATTTCTGTACCTATTTTAAAGTCGGTGTACTTGCCTTCTAATTCAATTAAACCAAATCCATCTTCAATATTTGTGATTAAAATATTGCCATATTTGGACGAAAAGTCTCCATTATTCACTAATAGTTCAATTTTTATATCTGAATACTTTCCATCAAAATTTATATCGTCAATTTGGCCAATAGAGTAGTCACTATATCGACCAGTGACTGCCATTCTACGGATGTCCCCTAAGACATAGGTGTCGTACTTAGAATTTATCGTTAAGTCACCACCTTTCGAAATCTTAATTTTAGAGTATTTGGAGTCTAAATCTACATCATGACAAGTAGGCAGTACTAAACGTCCATAACTAAGCGCTCCATCCAAGTTTTTCAGCGTCATTATTTTTCCTTTTCCATAGCTAAGATACATGGATACGTTTCCGCCAAAACCTTCGCTATCAAAATCACCATATTTCATCTGCAACTGCGCTCCCGCCGACAGATAATCCATGGTCGCATCACAATACTTCGTTTCTAGCTTTAAAGCATTGGTTTTGGGCATGTGTACCACGTAATGTATTTGATATTCCGCCGCAGGCTTTGTATCCCAAAACCACCAAAAAGAAGATGATTTTGCGGAAGCAATGCTTGTTTCAGCACTTACATACCCCGATCGGGTGTTAAAATTGATGTCAATGCGCTCGAAGACATCATCAGCATCGTCTTGACTGCGTGCATTGACGACGATTTTCACTTCTATTTTTACTCTATTTTCGTTCCACGATTTAATATCGACGGTGCCATATTTATTAAATATATTCACTTCACCGTTGGTTGTGGTCGAAAACTCTTTGTTTATTTCTTTGATATATTCTTTACGAACGATATCACGCCCAAAAAGGCGAATAGAAATAATGGTCAAAAAGACGAAAAAGAGTATGGTTTTACTCTGTGCTGTCATTATTACTAGGTTTAGTGTTCAAGTATGTTTTGTCGTCTGTTTTCTCCAAAATTTTGTCCATAATCTCCAAGCGAATATTATAATTATTAATCATCGCTTTAAGAATTTCTCCTTTGGAAGCTTGTGGATTATGTATTAATTCTTCTTTTAGTTCATTCATCACTAATTCTAATTGATTAATATCATCCATCCACATAGAATCTGTGGCATGTACTGCGACCGCTCGCTTTTTGGTGTCTATCTTACGCTGATAATAGGAGGCAGTTTCTACAAATTCTGGGGAGATTTCCGATAGGGAATTTTTCTTCACCGTCAGACTTCCTGCGACAAAGCCTAAGCCAAGCAACAACAAAACACTAGCTGCCGCAAGAAATTTACGTGGAAAAGTCCAAATCTTTTTCACGGGCTGCTTTTCCAAGCGAGATGCTATCCTATTCCACATATTTTGTGGTGGATACTGGTCATCAAACTCGTCATGATGCTCACTGATGAATTTTTTAAGATTATCCATGGCTTATTAAATTTTTTCTTAATTTTATTTTTGCTCGGTGCAATTGTGATTTTGAAGTTGAAACAGAAATATCCAGCAAATTGGCAATTTCTTGATGATCAAATCCTTCAAAAAGGTACAGAGAACATATCACTCTATATCCTGACGGTAATAACTGTATGGCCTTCTTTATGAGGTTGACCTTGTATTGCTGCTCATCAAAATCTTTCACATGCTCTTCTTCGGTGGACAATTCTGGTGCATTTTCTAGTTGCACCATAAAGTCCTTCCTTTTTTTCAATAGATTCAAGCAATTGTTTACTACAATCCGCTTAATCCAAGCACCCAAAGTCGATTCAAATCTAAAAGTATCTAGCTTTCTAAATACATCTACAAAGGCATCCTGAAGGGCATCTTCTGCATCTTCTCGCTTTTTCATCATCCTGATACAGATATTATACATCGCCTTATCATATCGACAATAGAGTCGATACTGGGCATCTCGGTTACCGTTGATGCAATCTTTGATCAATTTGGTCTCAAGTGGGTTTGTTTTCACTCGATTTTGTTTGTGTAAGGCTTGACTAGCAAGCTAAAACAGCCACTAATCTAGTATATAAATAGACAGAGTAGAATTAGAATGGTTGCATTTTGCAATAGTTCAGTAAAAAACTAAAACCACTACAACATAGCTTGCCATGTTTCCAACTACTTCCTTGATTAAAACAAAATTTGAAGCAAACGCCGTTCAATCCCATTGAGTACGTGCTGCCGCACGAGACATTGTTTTAACACATAGAAGCATAGGAGCATAGTGCTGCCGCCCACCTGTCGCACTCGCCCTCTATGGGATTGGACGTTCCCCTTTGGAGTCTTGGGTAATGAAAGACTTTCATCGCATGCTATGGGCGAAAGCCCGTAGTCCTGCACTCCTATTTCCCCCAAAAAAGCCCTAGCTATTCAAAAATGCATCTCCTATTGGGCACTCCATGCACCTTTGTCGGTCACAATAAATAGTCTTTAGTTGTATATAAGCTTGGGATTTGTAGGCAGAGTCAAACTTCTCCCCCAGTTTTTGCCAGCCTTGAATAATGTTGTTCTTTTCGGTGGGTATCTCCTCCAACAATTCAAATGCTTTCTTTTTTAGCCGTCCATCATTTCTCTTTTTGCCATAAAGAAACATAAAGGGCACAATCACATTGATAATCAGAGAATAAATGGTAGGTTTTCCCATCTTACGAATGACTTTGTTTGCCTTTTTATCAAATTGATACCTTGATTCCCAATATTCGGAAACATCAATATCAAATAACGCCACTAAATCCGACAACTTGGACGCTTCCAGTATTTTACTAAATAAATGCGCCGACTGATGAATCAACACCGCAAATTGCGCCAAGCGTATGGTCGGAAAATTAGCTGGACGAAGACGTAGGTATTTCCATGCGACTTCGGGGATAGGCAGCAAGTGGTATTTATTTTGGAGTGCTTCATATTCTCTTTTTAGCTGTCTTGGGTGTACGTCATTAAATCTTTTTTGAAGCATTCCAGCCTGACCAAACAATAAGGCTTCCAGTTGAAAAAGGTCATTTTTATGTTTAGCCAATATGGCAAGGGGCGTATTGGCTGCTAACATTTCAAAGGCGTCGTTATTTACACGCCCCCCAAACCCCCGTGCAAGAAAACGGTAAAAGGCGGCATCCCAATCATTCTGACTATTCTCTAAAATCAGATTGATTTCATTCGTCTTTCGCTCTAAGCGCTCCACTAATAGTCGATCCACCCAAAGGTTTTTGACCAATTGATTGACCTTAGGAAACTGCGCATGACAAGCCACCCAAGCCCGACTTTGCATCAATTTTAAATATTTGGTGGTTACTTTTTCCGAAAGGAAGGGTCGCAAATCCAAACAAGGTATCTTATCTTGAGTCTTTCGCAAAATAACCTTGTCATCATTCATCACTACGTGCAGAATCACATTTTCGTAAGCGGGGTCGCCAGAATGCCCATGTTGATCCCAATCGGATGCCGAAATGTGCATTTCCACATTCCCTGCCCACAGAATGTCTCCTATCTGTACACGTGCATTCAGAAAATCGGGCCCTGCATTGGTATTGTATTCTCCTAGATTTTTGACAAGGATATTAGTACCGTCAGTGGTCTTGAGCTCATTTTGGCGAAAGCGGCCTGTGCGCCAGATGTAGTGTAGGTAGTTTTCGTTCATAATATCGGGCGTTTAGGATGTTGGGGCGTCGCAATGCTCCTTTTCAGGGTATTAGGATATTGGGATGGGTTTTGCCTTATGATGTAGCTTCGATATGCATTTATTCTCTTTTGAAGAACTTGAATATCAGCTAATAATGGTACTATTGTTTCTGCTGAAACATCCATCCCATTTCTTATGATTATCAATTGTGTCTCCAATTCAAAGGATGAGCCAAGTGCTATATTTAGAAAGTAGGCAATCTCCTTTTCTGAACCACGGCAACCTTCCGCAATATTCGAAGGGATGGAGACAGCGGCACGTGTCATTTGGTCTGCAATCCCAAAACGATCATATTTCTTTATCTCGGGGCAGATTTCATAAACCTTTGCCGCAAGATCTAATGAAAGTCTCCATACATCCAATTTTCTAAAATCTCTCATAGAGCAAGTTTTTTTAATCTAAAAAGAAGTGCAGCGACACTCTAATAGCGGAGCGCCCGAACTAACTAACCAATAACAATTCATTTACTACTACTTCCGTAAAATACCGGGTCATGCCATTTTTGTCTGTATATTTTCGGTAGGTCAATTTGCCCCTTACGGCGACTTCTTTTCCTTTGCGTAAAAAGCTTTCCATATTGATGGCATTTCTGCCCCAGCCGATGATTTGGTGCCATTGTGTTTCGACTACTTTTTCGCCTTTTTTGTTTTTGTAAATGTCTTTGGTGGCGATGGATGCGGTGGCGACTTTGCGCCCATTTTCTAACTCTTTGATATTGACATCTTTTCCTAGGTGTCCGATGAGTTGTACTTGATTGCGTAAATTGTTCATAACTTTAGTTTTTAGCGTTAACAAATGTGTCAATCGGTGACGGTGCAAAGGTGGGGTCGATGATTCATTTTATTCGCATGTTAAACGTTTACTTGCGTATGTATGCGTTTGTAAACGTTTGTAAACGGGTATATCGCTTATAATCAATTACTTATAAATTATCTTTAAATAGATATATCTTCACAAGAAAGCAGAAGGAATACACTTTTTTTGCCCCCTTGTTTTGAATTGGCACAACGTTTTACCACGCTCTAACGTTTATAAGTACAACTGCTTACGACTATTTTTTTGATTTCGAAAACAAAAACCTACTATCAAAACCATAAAACATGAAAGAATTATCATTACTCCTTTTTTTACTCCTTCCTTTTTTCGCTATCTCGAAAGAGCAGCCATTACAATCCACCATCAAAAAAGTCACTGTTTTTATGGAAGGTGGTCAGATACTGCGCAAAGCCTCTACTCATTTACCGAAAGGCAAAACAGAACTGATTATTTCCGACTTGTCCAAATTTCTTGACCCGAAGAGTATTCGAGTAAAAGGCATTGGAGATTTCACTGTTTTGTCCATTCAAAACCACCTAGATTATCTAAAAAAAGAGCACTCAGAAGCAGATGATGCTTTGCGAAAGCAGATAAAAGCAATAGATTTAAAAATTAAATTATTAGCTCTAGAGCAACAATCCCTTACGGAAAAACAGAACTTCCTAACTGAAAATAGAAGGATAGTCGGAACGGACACCCCTATTTCATTTTCTGATTATGACCAGTACTATAAACATTATAGCAAGGAGACTCACCAAATATTATTAAAACAGAATGAAATAAATATAGAATCTACAAAACTGCAAACCCATAGAAATGACCTTGCCAACCAACTCAATGAGACCACCGACAAGGAACGGAAAGGGTTTTATAAAATCCACATTATTGTACAAGCGAACAGACCTGTTTTGTCCAAATTTGAGATTAGTTACTATGTCGCTAACTGTGGTTGGTTTCCGACTTATGACTTAAGAATTGACGACCTTTCAAAGCCCGTCACACTATCTTACAAGGCCAATCTAAGGCAATCTACTGGTGTGGACTGGAAGAATGTATGGTTGACTTTTTCCAATGCGACACCAACAGATGCAGGAGATA
>CAYTLX010000085.1:0-7456 GCA_964438645.1 uncultured Saprospiraceae bacterium
GATAATCATCTCGGATGTATTGGGACGAAAGGTGGGTGAGATGCGTTATAAAGGCAAGGAAACGAGCTTGGATGTGCATAATTTTCCGCAAGGACTTTATTTTTATCGGCTGGAAGTGGGTGGACGGCTGCTTGATGTTGGGCGGTTTTTGGTGGAGTGAGTTGTCTGGGGGGTAGTTTTTTTCAAAAGTCAAAAAGGATAGCCTACCTGAATATTATAGTTAAAATCATTAAAAGATGCTTTTCTAAAGCCGCCGCCATAATTTAACCAATAATAATCTTCTTCATTGGGGTAGGGATTGCGCATTTTTAGCCCCAAATCAAATCGAAGGATAAAGAAAGTTAAGTCCATCCGAAGCCCAAATCCTGTTCCAACGGCTATTTGTTTGTAAAAATCCTTCGTAATCTCGGAGTGGGGTCGTTCTGGGTCTTTGCGAATAGTCCAGACATTACCCGCATCCAAAAAGAAGGCCCCTTTGAATATCCAATAAATGTCAAAGCGCCATTCGGACATCATCTCTAACTTCAAATCACCACTTTGGTAGAAAGGGCGGTTGTAGTCGGGAAGAGAAGCGATGGGATCTTGAAACCCCCCAGGGCCTAATTCACGTATCGACCATCCCCGAATGGAATTGGGGCCACCCGCATAAAATTGAGATACATAAGGGACATTTCGGGTATCAGATAAAGGTACTGCGGCACCAATGGTAAATTTTGCGCCAATCGTTTGATTGGTGGTTACATTGCGCTTGATGGTCGAATGCAAGGCTAATTTTAAGAATTTGGCATATTCGGTTTGTTGGTCGGGGTCTCGACCGAGTCTAAAGACTTCTTGTCGGCCAAAAATGCCGTTATAAGCTTGATTGATGGCCATTATTTCTAATCCCGATACGTCAAAGCTGCCACCCCAGTTGAAAGATAGCCCTTTGGAGTCCACCCGAACATCAGAGTTGTAGCTAATATTTTTGAATAAAAAACCAGTGAATAGTTGTTTGCGGAAGCTTCGTTGGAGATAGATAAAATTCTCTATCAAGTTGTTAAAGGCGGTATCGGGTTGTGGTAAAAAGTACTCTATTCCAATATTATTGACATTCAATTGGCTCCCATTTTTGCCATAGTAATTGATGCCAATATTAGATTTAAGTAGATTGTATTTGTACCAGTTGGGGATATTAATAAAAGAGAAGTTAGTCGAAACTTGAGACGAAGCGAATTTTCTAACATCTTTAGAAAATTCATCTAACTGCCTGTTATTGAACCATTTACCGGTATTGATGAAGGGGATGGTATTGATGTATTTAGGAAAAAATAAATCGCCCGAGAAAGAAATATTTGATGAGTTGATTCTTTTTTTTCCCACAAGGGCAACGTCTAGTCCTGCATCCAAATTAAGACGAAGTAACTCCGAGCCATGAAAAATATTTCGGTGGGCAAAGTTGATATTTCCCCCAATCCCTAAAAAAGAGCCCCTTTGTCCCGCATTATCCACATTGGAGTTGTTAAAATCGACCAAATAACCCATGGACATTTTTTTCTTGGGCGTCAGATAGAGCTTGATATCCATTTTGGAAGAATCCTTCGGGGATACCTGCTGACTAATATTGATGGATCGATAATAATTGAGTTTGCTCAAAAGCTTTTGGGTATCTTCGATTTGATCAATATTGTAGAGTTTGTTGGGTTCAATGGAGATTTTTTCCGTGATGGCCTTGGGCTTGATGTCCAATAGATTGGGCGAAAAAGTAAGCCCATAAATAAGCGTGTCATGTTCGGTTTTAAGTTGCTGAAGCGACCTAAATTTATGAAAAACCTTGATGTCTCCAATTCGAAACACAGGATGAATCAGCGAATCCCGATAGGGATAGATTTCTAGCTTAGCAATATTTTTTTTGCCTGTGGTATCTACTTGTAAGGGCGCAATATGCGCAGGGGAGAACTTTGCGTAGCCCCGATTTCGGAGCAAGCGAACAATACGGCTGACTTCTTGATTGTAATTTTCAAGACTTAATACAGTATTGGGTCTGATGTAACGTCCTTCATGATGGGTCATTAAGATTTGATAAATATTGGAGTCGGGGCATATCAAGAAGGAGGAATCAATAGTCGTTACTTTATTTGGGGTGATGTAGTATTTGATGATGGTTTTTTGTCGCCAAAAGTTATTAGTTTTGTAGGTGACTTCTGCATCAAAATAGCCTTTTTGTGCCATCAAGGCTTTCATGTTGGCGAGTGTTTTTTGCGTAAGCGTCGTATCATAGATGGCTGGCTTTTCAGAAATTTTTTTGAGCACCCATCTATTGAACTTAGATGTGTCTGATTTGGCGGCAATATGATAGTAATACCAACGTCTTGTGACCAAGCCAAAGTAACGATTATTGGGTCGCTGGGCATAGACCGTGGCTAGGTCGTATTTCAGTTTCTTTTTGTTGTGTATTCGTTGCGCATGTTTCAGATAGACTTTATTCTTTTTTAGAAATTGTTCGTCTTCTTTTAGATACTGAATGGTGCTGCAACTAGAGAAGAAAAATAGCCCAAACAGCATAATCAAAGTCGCCCAAACAAGACGATGGGGTATAGCGGGTGATATTTTAGTTTTTTTCTCCATGAATGGGACAAAAGTAGTTGATTTTTTTAGATTTTACGCAAAAACAGTTTTTTTGATGTCAAAAGGCCGAAAAGACGGTGCTTTAACAGAACCAATGCTATAACGATGATTTACTTTGGCTAGTGGCTCGTTGCCGAAAAAAAATAGGGCAATATCTTTTAAGCCCTTGATTCTTAATCATTTATCTTTAGTCCGCATCGCAGGAGATAAGCCACTACGTTCTCGGAATACCATAATCCCGTTAAAGCGCTGTACCGCCACTTGAGTAACGTATATCTTAACGGTTTTGAGCTCTGCGAAGCCATCAAAAGAGCCCCTACCCAAAAAAAAAGCCTATATTTGCAGACTCAAAACCAAAAGCAGCGTAGTGTGTTACTGACTACCTGACTAACAACAAAGAAAATATGGCAAAAGTGATGGTGGATGCTGTTTCCTTTCAGCAATTCGAGAATGATCCGATACATGTACAAAAATATACACTTTCTAATGGTTTGCAGCTCTTTTTGAGTGTCAATAAGGATGCACCAAGGATTTTTACTAATATTTCCGTAAGGGCGGGCTCCAAACAAGACCCCAAAGAGACCACAGGACTCGCTCATTACTTGGAGCACATGATGTTTAAGGGGACTTCAAGAATTGGGGCTTTGGAGTGGGCTACGGAAAAGGAACAATTAGAGCAAATTGCCGATTTGTACGAAAAGTATCGACAAACAACAGACCCTGACCAACGAAAAGAAATCTATAAAAAAATAGATGCAGTCTCTAATGAAGCGGCCAAATATGCTGCGGCTAATGAATACGATAAGTTTGTAAGTGTCTTAGGGGCAGAAAAAACCAATGCTTATACTTGGCTCGAACAAACGGTCTATGTCAATGATATTCCGTCGAATGAAATCGAGCGATGGATGCAGTTGGAGTCGGAACGATTTAAGGAGGTGGTTTTGCGGTTATTTCATACCGAGTTGGAGACGGTTTATGAAGAGTTTAATATCAATCAGGACAAAGATTTTCGGAAAATTTATAAAGTCCTAAATGAATCTCTTTTTCCCACTCATACTTATTCCCAAACCACTATCGGGAAAGGCGAACACCTAAAAAATCCGTCGCATTATAAAATCTATGAGTTTTTTAGTAATTATTATCGTCCGAATAATATGGGGATAATGATGTCTGGGGACTTTGATCCAGAGCAGGTGGTTCTCCTTGCGGAAAAATATTTTGGGCAGTTGGAAGCTAAAGATATTCCTAAGTATGAATTTGACCCACAGCCAGAAATTAAGGAAGTAATTCGAGAAAAAGTCTATGGGCAAGAAGCGGCTTATTTGCAATTGGCTTGGCGTTTTGAGGGAGCCAATTCAGATGATATTGCTTATTATCATTTATTAAAAGGATTGTTATTTAATTCTAAGGCGGGTTTGATAGACTTGAATTTAATCAATAAACAAGAGTTGCTAGATGCTTATGCTTACTTTAGTGAGCATGAAGATTATAGCTTGTTTATGATGTATGGCAAGCCGCGAGAAGGGCAGAGTTTGGAAGAGATAGAAGCCTTGCTTTTGGCGCAAGTCAATCTGATAAAAGAAGGAAAATTTGAAGACTGGATGTTGGATGCCGTAATAAGAGATTACAAGTATCGAGACATGAAGTCTTTGGAGTCTAATAAGGCTAGAGTTGATGCGCTCACTCATGCTTTTACGGTGGGCATAGATTGGAGTAAAGCAGTGGGATTGTACAAAGAAATGGAAGCCATTACCAAAGAAGATTTGGTGAAATTTGCACGTAAGTGCTTCAAAACCAACTATGTAGTCGTCCAAAAGCTAACGGGGGACGATACTAGTATTATAAAAGTGGATAAGCCGACGATTACGCCATTGGAAGTGAATCGTGATGCAGAGTCCGAGTTTTTTAAGGAGTTTCGACAGCAAAAAACAGCATCTTTAAAACCCGTTTTTGTGGACTTTGAGAAAGAGATTCGCTCCACCAAGCTAAGCAATGGGATTCGTTTGGATCTAGTCAAAAATCCCCATAATGCGACTTTTTCTTTGCGCTATATTTTTGAGATGGGCAAGAATAGTAGCAAGCTGTTGAAACTGGCGATTCAGTATCTGACCTATCTAGGAACGGATAAATATACCGCCGAAGAATTACAAATTGCCTTTTTTAGATTGGGGCTGACTTTTGGTGTTTACGGAAGTAATAAACAAATTTATGTAAAATTAGACGGCTTAGAAGAGTCCTTAGATGAAGGCGTCGCCTTGTTTGAGCATTTATTAAATCATGTGGTTGGGGATGAAGAAAAGTTGGAAGCGTTTGTACAAGATATTTTGACGAGTAGGGTAGATGGGAAGAAGAGCAAGGATCAAATCTTAAAAAATGGTTTAGTTAATTTTGCTTATTACGGTCCTAATTCGCCTTATACAGATCGGTTAGATGAATCTGTTTTAAAGAGTTTGAAGGCCGAAGAGATGACCCAATTAATTAAAAGTTTATTGGGGTATGAGCACCATATTTACTATTATGGCACACGCTCCGAAGCGGAGGTTATAGCGACGTTAGATAAGCATCATCAAGTGGCGATGCCGCTAAAACCCGTATTGCCCGCCAAAATTTATCCCGAAGTACCCACTGAAAAAAACAAAGTATATTTTGTGCACTTTCCGATGGTACAAGTGGAAATTTTGATGATGTCGCGGGGCACAGATCATTTTGACAAGGACGAATATTTGATGAGCGCTTTGTGGAATGAATATTTTGGAATCGGGATGTCCAGTGTCGTGTTTCAGGAGATTCGGGAATCCAAAGGTTTTGCCTATTCGACCTATGCCTATTATCGGACACCGACGGTACAAGATGAAGCACATTATATTCAAGCTTTTTTGGGGACTCAGCCTGATAAGCTCAAAGAGGCTGTGTCGGCTCTTAAAAACATCATCGAAGACATGCCTTTTCATGAGCGAGCCATTAAGGCAGCCGCCGATTCTCTAGTCAAAAAAGTAGAAACAGAAAGAATAAAGCCAGATAATATCTATTGGAAGGCAGAAGCAAATAAAAAACTGGGGGTTTCGGGTGACTTGCGTAAAGATAAATATGACTTTTTAACGAAAGTGACCCCTGAAGATTTGGTCGCTTTTCAGCAAAAATACATCAAAAATCGAAAATTTTCTTATTTGGTACTTGGGGATGAAAACCAAGTGGATATGGCGTTTTTGAAGACCATTGGTGAAGTAGAACGGCTGGATTTGGAGACTTTATTTGGGTATTGATTGATGCTGAAAGTAGTAGGGCTTAGGGAATGTCGAGCCGAACGGCCGTTCGGGTGTCTAGTAGTCAGATGCTGAAAGTTGAACGGTAAAAGTTGAAAGGAGAAAACAGACGCAAAAAGGGTGTCTTAGGGCAAAAATTTGCGCGTATCTAAATAGTTACAAAAAAAAACAGGACTTACTAATTAAAGTAAGCCCTGCGCTAATTTGAATTGGGGGATTCTAACATATTGGGGGGTTAGCCAACCCAAATAAAGCCGGTGTCGTTCTCGCCGCCACCTTTTCTTATGGTTCTTTTCATTGCGGTTTTCTTATAGTGTGTAATAACGTTTCTGTTATATTATTGGCAACAATAATGCCAAAAACAATATATTTACACTTTCCTTAATGAATTAATTTCACTATTTTTGCGATTCTGCTCTTAAGCCTTGATAACTAATTACTTACAAAGTACGTTTGGATGGGATAGGAAATTGCGGAGACAGATTCATTAAAAGTTTAATAACAAATCAACAACAAAGAACGGGATGATCAAAAGAATAACAGAGCAATCTTCTAAGTATAATCACTTAGAAAAGATGTCCATCAGAGAATTATTAGTGAATATCAATCAAGAAGATGCTTTGGTGCCTTTGGCTATTGCTAGGGTAATTCCAGATATTGAGCCTTTAGTGGCCAAAGTGGTGGAGTGTTTGAGTAATGGTGGGCGGCTGTTTTATATAGGAGCAGGCACGAGTGGGCGTTTGGGGGTGGTAGATGCTTCGGAGATTCCCCCGACTTTTGGTGCTCCTGATGAAATGGTTATCGGTATAATTGCAGGTGGTGATGCAGCGATCAGGACAGCGCAGGAATTTGCTGAAGATAGTGATAATCAAGCTTGGAAGGATATGTCTGACTTTTTTATTGATAAAAAGGATATTGTGATTGGGATAGCCGCATCTGGTACGACTCCTTATGTCATCGGTGGCTTGCGCAAATGTCAAGAAATGGGCATCGCTACAGGTTGCTTGACCAATAATCCAGGCGCACCCATTACGGAAGTAGCGGATTTTCCGATAGTTATTGAAGTGGGCCCAGAGTTTGTTACGGGGAGCACTAGGATGAAGTCTGGGACTTCCCAAAAATTAGTCCTAAATATGATTACCACTTCTGCCATGATTCAGCTCGGTAGGGTAGTGGGCAATAAAATGGTCGATATGCAGCTCTCTAACAATAAATTGGTTGATCGTGGGACTAAGATGGTGATGCACGAAACCAATTTGACGTATGACGTTGCCGAAAAACTATTGCTTAAAGAAGGTAGTGTGCGTAAGGCCGTGGAGGCTTTTAAGGGGATGAAGTCGTGATGGGACGCAAAACTTCCTATTTATCGCATTCAACAACCCCATCTTATTCTCCTTACAAGTGGGAGCGGTATGGCAAATAGTAAATTTTGCTTGCGCCTTGCGAAGATGATACTAAAATCTAGAATCAACCAAAACGTAGGAATGAATGCAAAGAATCAAAATCTTACACATCAACCCAAACAAACAGACTGTCCCCCGACTGGCGGGGTGAACGACCGATCCCGTAGGGGCGAGTGCGACAGCGGT
>CAYTLX010000086.1:0-5929 GCA_964438645.1 uncultured Saprospiraceae bacterium
CTTGCATAGCTTTGATGATGCAAAAGTTTATTTGAGCAGTAAAGTTGTAGATAAATATAATTGGACAGCTAAGAATAGAGCAAAAACTGCAAAGATTTTTGTCAAGACGATTTATAGACGTTTCTTGTGAGCATGTAACAAAAAATAAAAGAGAAGAAAGATGAAGAAGATTGGTGTTTTTACATCAGGTGGAGATTCTCCTGGCATGAATGCGGCTATTCGCTCAGTAGTTAGAACCGCTTTGAATTTAGGCATAACGCCCTATGGCATTTCGCGTGGCTATCATGGTATGGTTCAAGGAGATATATTTGAGATGGATGCTCATTCCGTTAGCAACATAATGCAACTCGGTGGTACGATTTTAAGGTCGGCGCGAAGTGACGCCTTTAGAACCCCAGAAGGGCGAAAGAAAGCCTATGAAATGCTCAAAAAAAATGGGATTGAAGGTTTAGTTGGAATTGGTGGAGATGGCACCCTTGCTGGGGCAAAAGTTTTTATAAAAGAATACCCTGATATTCGCTTTGTAGGTCTTCCGGGTACGATAGATAATGACTTAGTAGGGACTGATTATACGATTGGCTATGATACCGCAATTAATACTGCGATGCGAGCCATTGATAAGATAAAAGATACAGCCAACTCATTTGATCGATTGTTTTTTGTGGAAGTGATGGGGCGAGATGCGGGCTTTATTGCTTTGCGGGTGGGTATTGCAACTGGAGCAGAAGCGGTATTGATTCCCGAGAGTAAGACAGATATTGATGAATTGGTGCATCGCTTGCGGAGAAGTTCCTTGCGGAGAAAAAATTCCGCATTGGTTATTGTTGCCGAAGGAGATGATGCTGGTGGCGCCTTCGAGATTGCTCGCCAAGTAAAAGAAAAAGGCTTTGAACAATATGAAATCAGGGTCTCTGTACTTGGACATATCCAAAGGGGAGGCAGTCCGACTTGTATGGATAGAATGTTGGCTAGCCGCTTAGGGATGGAAGCCATTAAAGCATTGAAAGATGGAGTAAGCGGCGTTCTTGTTGGGAAAAAATGTAAAGATATCGTTTATACCCCTTTCGAGAAAGCCATAAAGGACAAACAGAAGCTAAACCCTTTGCTTTTGGATATTGTAGATTTGTTGTCCTAGTTGCCATACAACTAAAAGGGGCGCTCATTGTTTTTAAGGACAATTAAATCTACACGCTAGAGTGAAAACACCAAAAACAGACTGGAAACGATTAACTTTTCCAATATCCTTTTTAATCCTTATCTGGATAATACATCTGGTTAAGGTGCTAGGAGGCTATGAACTAGGGATGTATTTTGGCTTAAAACCCTTGTCAGTCCCAAGGATTTCAGGTATTCTTACTAGTCCACTGATACATGGAGATTGGGGACACTTGATAGGAAATAGTCTGTCTTTTCTTGGGTTAAGCTTCTTTTTATTCTACTTTTATCGCAAGATAGCCCTAAAAAGCTTTTTCTTAATCTACTTCATGACAGGCGTCGGAGTGTGGCTTTTTGGCAAAAATGCCTTCCATATTGGCGCAAGCGGAATCATCTACGGAATGGTCGCCCTACTTTTTTGGGTGGGTATTTTTAGGCGAAATGTACGCTCTATCGCTATCTCCTTGGTGGTGTTAACCTTATATAGCGGAATGTTTTATGGCCTATTGCCCAAAGAAAAAATATCTTACGAAAGTCATATCATCGGCGCAATAGCGGGTATATTTGCAGCCTATTATTATAAAGATGAGATAGAAGAAGAAGAAAAAAAGAAAATTGTTGTGGACGATAAGCCCAAAAATTATTTTCTCGCAAGAGATATCTTTGAAAAAACGAAACTTCAACGTTGGCAAGAACAACAAGAGCAACAAAGACTAGACAATGAAGAAGAAGTCTAAAATTTATTTAGCATGAGATACACCAAAGGAACATTAAAAAAAGTGGAAACCTTGCTCAAGGAGCTTGGATACACTATTCGCTACGAAAAAGGAAGCTTTGTGTCGGGCTATGCCATTGTAGAACACCGCAAAATCGCTGTAATCAACCGGTTTTTTGATGCTGAAGCCCGAATCAACGCACTTTCAGAAATCCTTTCAACAATTGAAGTCGATGAAAGTACCTTGACCGAAGAATCTTTAGATATGTATTACTTGCTCAAAGTAACCAAAAAATCTTTGGAAGATGAAGCGTAAATTTACGTTTTTAGGGACAGGCACTTCGCAAGGAATTCCAGTCATCGGTTGTCACTGTGATGTGTGTCAATCTGCTAATCCAAAAAATAAGCGATTACGTGTAGCAGGGCTGATTTCGTATGGAGCACATCGTGTGGTGATAGATGCAGGGCCTGATTTTAGGCAGCAGATGTTGGCGCAAAAAGTAGATACACTTGATGCGATTCTTTTGACCCATGAGCATAATGACCACATTATTGGGTTAGATGACATCCGTCCTTTTTATTTTATTCAGAAAGCAGATATTCCCGTTTATGGGCTAGCACGGGTTTTGGCGGAAGTTAAAGAACGCTTTTCTTATTTCTTTGCAGAAAAACCCTATCCAGGAGTACCTAGGATAGCTATGCACACGATTACAAAGGAAGACGCATTCTTTATAGGTAGCCTGGCTATTCAGCCCATTGAAGTGATGCATGGTTTGATGCCCATTATAGGGTACCGATTTGACGACCTAGTTTATATCACGGATGCTAAATATATTTCTGAAGAAGAAACAAAAAAGATTATAGGATGTAAAACCTTAATCATTAATGCTTTGCATCACCGTGAACATCATTCACATTTTAACCTAGAAGAAGCTTTGGCATTTGTGGAAAAAGTAAAGCCAGACATGGCTTGGTTGACGCATATGAGTCATATTATGGGAGACCATGATGAGATAAATAAGCAGCTTCCGCAAAATGTGGGATTGGCTTTTGATGGGCTTTCCATTGAGTTTTAGGGCGCTGTCGTTTGAACTGGGGTTGTATTTTTATGAAAATTCAGTTTGGCTACAACGGCTCGAAAGAGCCTATTGAACGCCGAAGGCTTTTTGAACGCTACGTTAGTAGCCTTTGAACAAAACAGGGAACAAAGCCAGTGACAAAAGGCATTTCAAAAACCCACTTGAAACGACAAAGTACCAGTTTAAAGTGTTAAATTTAGCCAATTTGGCGCATTTACACTATTTTTATAAGCAGAATATAGATTTTTGGGTTATCTTCGCATAGTAATATGCCCCAAAAATTACTCACTATAAACACCGCATCTTAAAATTTGAAAAATCTCGTCATTTTTCTTCTTTTCTTTTCTCCGTTTCTATACGGACAACAAGTAGAGCAATATAGCTTTGGGCTATTGTATGATGGCTTGCGCAATCCAGCGGCAATTGGCACTTCTGGTTCTCTAAAAGCAATTGGGGTGGTTCGCCAACAATGGGTCGGATTAACAGGCAGCCCTTCTAGTCAATATGGTATGGTCGATTTACCTATTGGTATCATATCTGGTGGTATGGGCTTATCATTTCAACAAAGTATATTAGGCGCTCATAGAGTTCAGCGTTTAAAACTAGGGTATAGCTATCATAAAAACATAGCTGATAATAGTTTTATTTCCATCGGTGCAACAGGCGGAATGCAGCTGATTAATTATGACGGCAAAAAATTACGGACTCCAGAAGGAGAATATGGTAACGGGCAGTTGAATCATCGGGATCAACTACTGAGTGAAGCATCATTTGGGGGTAATACCTATACTATAGATGTCGGAGTATATAGTCATATACAGAATTTAGGGGTTGGCGTATCTGTGATTAATGCCCTTGCGGGAAAAATTAAAATAGATCAATTGAGTTATTTGCCAGAAAGGCATCTTTTTGGGCATGTTGACTATTTGTTTGAATGGGGAAATTATCTCCAAATTAAGTCTGGTGTGCAAGTTTATGCAAATAAATCTACCGTCCAAGGTCAAGCCATGATTTTGGGAACGTGGAATGAAGTTTATTCTTTGGGCGCAAGCCTAAGGGGAATATCAAAAGAATCAATAGGAGGAATCGCTGGAATACGGTTAAATGACCACTTTCAGCTTTTTTATTCCTATGAATACAATATTTTGCCTTTGAGAACGGTTTTTGATGCGAATCACGAAGTGGCTATTATCTATTCGTTGAATAAACAAATAGGGAGTGGGCGACTGCCTAAAGTGATTTATAATCCCCGTTATTTCTAGACAAGGAGATGCAATTATCTTGTTGGAAAAGAATTTTGGTATGAATATTGTCGTTTGGAATGCGTAAGATTTGCAAAATTTTTATTACTTTTGCTTTTCTTTTATTGTTTGTAGGGTTTTTATTGCGATTACAATCAATAAAACGTACACATTCCAGTAATTTTAAAATGTGAAAATTAGGGTGTCAAAAATGAGAAATTTAACAAAGTTTTTAATCGTTGGTCTTGTACTAACAATCGGCCTATCTTCTTGTGGTCGTAAAGGAAATGGACAATTAGTCGGTGTAATGGATCGTCCATCTTGGAAAGGAATTAATCCGTATGGGATGGTCAACATCCCATCTGGTAGATTGCACATCGGTGCAGGGGATGAAGATATTACGGGGACTATGATGGCTCGTAACAAAGCCATCTCTATTAGTGGGTTTTATATGGATGAAACCGAAATCACCAATAATGAGTATCGACAATTTGTTAATTGGGTGAAAGATTCTATTGCGCACTCTATGATGGATCAGTTCATCGAAGACGAACAAGGCAATACCTATATTGATTGGGATCAAGACCTTGATTATGACTCCGAAGAGCTGGAAGATATGTTTTATCAAGGAGACGACCGTTTTGCGGGTAAACGTGAAATGGATGTTTCTCAATTGGTTTTTGAGTACCAATGGAAAGACTGGCGAGGAATGGCACATGCAAGACCCGACCAATCTCGTACAGACTTCCTTCATAAAGAAGAGGTAAGCATCTACCCAGACACCTTGGTTTGGATAAGAGATTTTGCTTATTCTTATAATGAGCCTATGACACGTAACTATTTTTGGCATCCAGCGTTTGATGACTATCCTGTTGTAGGGGTAAGTTGGAAGACTGCTAGAGCGTTTTCTTACTGGAGAACATTACTATGGAATTCTTATGGCGGAAATGGGGCTTTAAATTCTGAAGATTTTAGATTGCCTTTCGAACATGAGTGGGAATATGCTTCACGTGGAGGTCACGACTTAGTGAGATTTCCTTGGGGAGATTATTATTTGAGAAACTCAAAAGGATGTCTATTGGCTAATTTTAAGCCAGGTAGAGGTAATTATCCTGAAGATGGTGGATTATACACAGTGAAAGCTGATGCATACTATCCAAATGACTTTGGGCTATATAATATGGCGGGTAACGTCGCCGAATGGACTGAATCAGCGTTTTATGAAAATGCTTACTCTTTCATTCATGACCTAAACCCAGATGTTAGATTTGCGGCAGATGAAGACGCTCCTGAAGTTCAAAAGAGAAAAGTGGTTCGTGGCGGCTCTTGGAAGGATGTAGGTTATTTCTTGGAAACAGGAACTAGATCTTGGGAATTTCAAGATACCACAAAATCATACATAGGATTCCGTTGTGCACTATCTTTCTTAGGAAGATCTGCCAAGGACTTTTAATCAAATAAGCTATGTGAGCTAGCAGAATTAGAGAAAATGGGGAGTCCAGCTCCCCATTCTGCTAAAAAATGCTCATATTCAGACTAAAAAGCATACTTTTCTTGCTGTACATGTGGCAATTAGCCAATTTTGTGTACATTTGGCATTGGAATTAATTTGTAACCGAAAAATTTTAAAAAATGAGTTTTCTTCATTCAAAAGGGTTTAAATACCTAAAGAATTTAATTATTGGAGTTGGAGCATCTATCGTGTTGGTTGGTGCCCTTTTCAAAATCATGCACCATCC
>CAYTLX010000086.1:6029-7439 GCA_964438645.1 uncultured Saprospiraceae bacterium
ATTATGTCTAAAAGTATGTCTTCTTTGAAGGCGCTTCAAGATGCTGACTTTACAGGTACTGCTGATCAAATCAAAAGTATGGGTAACTTCTATGGAAAGTTAAATGAAGCGATGGCCAGTCTTGCAGATTCTGCAGAGGATGCTCAACGCTACAAAGAACAAATGAAATCATTAAACCAAAACCTTGGTTCATTGAATAGTGTTTACGGTAATATGCTTGCAGCGATGAATCCAAATCGTCAGGCTTAAGCCGTTGTGATCGAATAATTCTCTCAAATTAAAAACGATTAACCTATGTCAATACCAAAGGAACCGCGGCAGTTAATGATTAACTTGATGTATTTAGTACTTACAGCAATGTTGGCACTGAATGTATCTGCGGAAATAATGAATGCTTTTTACAAACTAGATAAAGGTAATGTGAAAAGTTCTGCAATCATTTCTTCAAGCAATGAACAAATGATGGGGCTTATTGAGCAACAAGCAAATGCGTACAAAGATAAAGATCGGGATGCGTATAAAAAGAAGGCGGATAGAGCTCGGGAAATTGAAAAAGAGCTTTCGGGCTATATTAATCAATTAAGACAAGATCTTTTTGATGGGGCAGGTGGCCCTTCTGAAGAAGATCCTACAATCCCTATGCGTAAAGATGATAAGGAAGTAGCCACTAGACTCCTTGTAGGAGAAGTGCCAGGTCCAGATAGTAGAGGAATGGAATTGAAGGCAAAAATTGATAAAGCCAGAGAAGAATTGCTTGGACTTATTGATGAAAAGGATAGAGCTAGTTTTGCTGATAAGCTTGCGCTGAAAACCGAACCAATGCCTGAAAAAACGGAAAAAAAGAACTGGGCAGATTATAACTTCTATCAGATGCCCGTTGCAGCGGTTTTTCCAATGCTTAGTAAATTTGATATGGATGTAAAGTCTTCAACAACTTCTGTTTTGAACTATGTGTTTAATAAGGTCGTTGGAGAAGAAGTGAAGTTTGACAAATTTCAACCAGTTATTTCTGCTACTAAAGGATACGTTATTGCAGGGGATAAGTACGAGGCGGAGATTTTCTTGAGTGCATTTAGTTCTCAAAATGCTGGTGGTACTAGAATCTCTGTGAATGGAAGCCCATTAAGGGTGAGTGATGGAAAAGCAACTTATTCAGTTACACCTAGCTCTACAGGGGTGAAGAAATATAATGTAAGTATTTCAGTAACGAATCCACTGACCAAAAAGAAGGAAACTTACGAGAAAACTTTCGAATACGAAGTAGGAAGACGGTCTGTAGCTGTTTCTGCCGACAAGATGAATGTATTTTATATTGGAGTGGACAATCCTGTTTCTGTTTCGGCGGCAGGTGTTTCCTCTAACCAATTGAAAGTGACAGGGTCTGGTATTAATATCACCAAAAAAGGGACT
>CAYTLX010000087.1:0-7420 GCA_964438645.1 uncultured Saprospiraceae bacterium
TTCGCTGGTTGAGTCGCTTGTCCTTCGGACTTCGCTGGTTGAGTCGCTTGTCCTTCGGACTTCGCTGGTTGAGTCGCTTGTCCTTTGGACTTCGCTGGTTGAGTCGCTTGTCCTTTGGACTTCGCTGGTTGAAGAGTTGAATGCTACCGCCCAAGACGAAACAAACATGTTCACCCAATCCCCCAAAAGCGAAGCGCCCCAATACCCCAATACCCAATCCCCCCAATTTTAGCTTTGTAGTTGAGTCAACTTTGAAGCAAATTCATCATCATCTTCAAAAGGTAAAGTCAAGTCAAGATTTTCTAGTTTTTCCGCAAGGGTCTTAGAGACTAAATAGTCACGATACCATCTCTTGTCCACAGGAATGATGTGCCAAGGGATATCTGAATGATCTAAAACGTATTCATAGGCATCCATATACTTATCCCAAAACTGACGCTCTTTCCAATCATTATCATTATGTTTCCATCGCTTTGTAGGCTCTTCAAGGCGTTGTGTAAGTTGGATTTTTTGTTCGTCTTTCGACAAATGTAGATAAAATTTTAGGATAATGGTATGATTGTCTTGCGCCAAAAGAGACTCGAAGTTATTGATGGCTTTCATCCGGTCATCCCGTTTTGCGTCATCAATCCATCCATGTACCCATTGAATTAAAATGTCTTCGTAGTGGGAGCGATTAAAAATAACCACTTCGCCCTTTTTAGGCACTTGTTTGTGTACTCTCCAAAGAAAATCATGTGCAAATTCTTCATCCGTCGGCTTCTTAAAGGAGTAAACCCTAATCCCATTATGCGTACAATAATGAAACACATTTTTGACGGCGCCATCCTTGCCACTCGCATCCATTCCCTGGAATATGACCAGTAAGTTGTATTTATTTTGCGCAAGCAGACGATACTGCAAATCCCCAATTTTTTTGGCGTAAGCCTTAGTGGCTTTTTCAGCATCCTTACGGGAAAGGGTGTCGGGTGGGGTAGAGGGTAATTTGTGGAGCTTAGTCATGTTAAAAGTGGGTTAAAAAGGTAAATATAGCAAAAAAAAGTCCTACTCCAATAACAGAGTAGGACCGTTGTATTTCAAAGCATTAATTTAGACCGTGATGTCTTTGTCAATCACCGCAGGATAAAGCCAATTAAATTTGTCTTCTGTTAATCCCTGACGAATCATATTGATCTCTTTTTTGACCAAAGTCGCAATTTTGTATTCGCCATCTAAGTGATAGATTTCATCTTTGTAGCTCAAGTCAGAAACCAAAGAAACGACCGCAGCGGTGCCACTACCAAAAATCTCCGTCAACGTACCTTTTTTGTGGGCTTCACCCACTTCTGTGATGGATAATTTTTTCTCGACAACTTCATAGCCTTTATCTCTCAGAATAGTAATTATGCTGTCTCGAGTAATACCTTTAAGAATCGTCTTTTCATTGGTCGAAGGCGTAATAACAACCCCATCAATGACAAAGAAAATATTCATGGTGCCGACTTCTTGCACATATTTGTGCTCCTTCGCATCTAACCAAAGAATTTGGTCGTACCCTTTTTTCTTCGCTTCAATCGCTGGTAACAAAGACGCTGCATAATTACCTGCTGCCTTGACAAAACCGATTCCGCCTTGGGCAGCACGTGTATATTTGCTATCAGCCAATAATTTGATAGGCTTGGAATAATATTGTCCAGCAGGGGCACAAATGACCATCATTTTGTACTTTTCTGATGTACGAACTCCTAGTTGTTCATCCGTTGCCACCATAAAAGGACGAATATAAAGCGCCGCATCATCTCCCGTAGGGATCCAATTTTGATCTAAAGCAACCAATGTTTTGATGGCTTCCACAAATAAATCTTCAGGAAACTCGGGCATCGCCATTCTCCTTGCGGAAATGTTAAAGCGCTTGGCGTGCTCTTCAGGTCGAAATATAACAGGAATGCCATCATAAGTCTTGGTCGCCTTCATGCCTTCAAAAATAGCTTGACCATAATGGAGCGCCATCATGGACGGGCCAAAAGTAATCGGTGCATAAGGCTCAATTCGGATATTTTTCCACACACCATCTTCATAGTCTGCTATAAACATGTGGTCAGCCATTGTGCGGCCAAATTTGATATTATCAAAATCAAAATCTAGGTATCCTGCGACTGCTTTTTTATTAATTTTAATCATTTTCATTTGGTTTAAGATTTATGAGAAAAAGTCAAAAAGCTTGTTTTTAACTCCTACTCTTTAAATGGTTTTGCGCAAGGCAGCTATTTGGGTTATAAATAGGGTCTAGCAGCCGATGCGAATAAGGCGTATTGACTATGAATAAAACAAAATAATAAAATAAAGGATTATATCACGAACAAATAATAAGTATCTACCTTAGATAGGAAGCGATTATTCGATGCAACTCGGGGGTGAGTAATGACTCCCTTCTTTTGCAAAGATACGGAAAATTGAGCAGATTTTCTAATAAATTGCTAACTTTGCGTGATAATTTTACAAAGAATAGCGTATGGAAGACAATGTTTTGAACTCTCAATTTTTTAGCGAAGATATTATTCCTATTTCCCAAAATTACCAAAGAATTGGACGCCTTAAAGGCGACAATAACCAACAAATTTTGGTCATTTTAAGCCGTGCGCAGTACGAAATAGACGATTTTGCAGCGCTTTTGCACAAAATCTTAGCTTCGGTCAAGCTCAATCATGAAAGTGATGTCCTAATTTTTGCATTGACTGCCCATACTCCTTTTAGCTTGATTCATCTGGCAGCGACCCATAATTGTCAAAAAGTAGTGATTTTTGGGGTGCCTTTACCACAATTGGGCATTCATAAGGCGTTACACAAATATCAAGTAAACCCAGTCGGTGACCTAAAAATCGTCGTCTCTGATGGTTTTCAAGACCTAGAAACAGATATCTCTAAAAAACTAAAAATGGCGCTTTGGAAGGCGTTGCAGGATTTAGTAGCCTAAAAATCAACAAAATGCACCTAGCCGTACGAGAAATGGAATTATCGGACGTCCCCCTTTTGGCGGATTATTGGCTTTAGGCTTCGGATGGATTTTTGATTGGCATACACAGAGCGATTTGGTTAGCAGGTGGACAAGCGGGCTTCCATTTTCTGAAAACCCATAAAACCAAACCTAGTGATAAAAATTTTTTGCAAAAAGTAAATCTTTGGAAGTTGACTCGGGATGATGTGTAGATGGATGCGGTGTATGAGAATGTGACCTTATTATCCCATCATTAGGAGAAAAATCACCAAAACTCGATAAAATTCCCTAACTTAGCGATTGATGAAGGTTTGTTTGTATTTGAATGCGCTTCATTATCTATTTGAGAATATTTTGCTGATAATCAGAAAGTAAGACGTTTTTTTAACATTTCCGCATTGTTGATTGGGTGTGGAGAGGTAAAAGTTGTCTACAATAAAACAGGAATAGTGATAAATATGAAAATGATTTTTAGAATCGGATTTATTTTTGCTATAACAATGTTTGTCAATTGCCAGACCAAAAAGGAAATTAAAATGGAAAAATTAGACGCAACAATCAAAAAACACTTTAGGGCTATCCAAAACAGAGATTTGATTAAACTTATAGAGACTGTGGATAAAGAAAAAGTTACTTTGATACTACCCAATGGTAAACTTTCCAAATCGTTTAGTGATTATGAAAATGTAAACTATAATTGGTTCTTGGATAACGACTGGACAATTGAATATGAAATAATTGATAAAAATGTTACCAAAGAAATGGGAATAATTTTGACCAAGATTACATATTTTGATAAAGATGAAAATGGAAAAGATTATTCCTTCCAATATTTTTTAAGCTTAACCTTTAAGTTAGATCAAGGTGAATGGAAATTAGTTTTTGACCAAAATACAATAATTAAATAAAACCATTGTTGATTGAACAGAGTTTTAATATTTTTATGAGAATATTATACATTGATACAAGAAAATTGGAAAATGAAAATAAAAAAAGGATACAATACTTGGGCAAAAATCTATGATTCTAATGCCAATAAGACCCGTGATCTAGAAGCGGTCGCACTAAGGCAGACTTTGGCGCAATACTCTTTTGGCACAGTGCTAGAATTAGGCTGTGGTACAGGAAAAAATACTTTTTGGTTGGCAGAACGAGCCCAAAGCCTGCTTGGACTCGATTTCTCGGAAGAGATGTTGGATAAAGCCAAAGCACGAAATACTTACCCGCATGTTCAGTTGCAACTCGCTGATATTCAACAAGATTGGGCTGTTTTGGATGATTCTTTGGACTTGATTTCTTGTAGTTTGACCCTAGAGCATATCGAAGATTTAAAGGCCATTTTTGCGCAAGCATCAAAAAAACTCAAATCGGAAGGGCATTTTTATATTTGTGAATTGCACCCCTTCAAACAGTATCTAGGCTCTAAAGCTAGGTTTGAAGACGCAGGTGAAATTATCGAATTAGATGTCTTTATTCACCATGTCTCCGAATTTATAACAGCGGCAAAAAGCCATGATTTTCAAGTGGTTTCACTTAAAGAATGGTTTGATGATGAATCCGAAAAACTGCCTAGATTGGTATCCTTTGTTTTTAAATTGAGCTCAGACAAGTTGTCCTAGGTGGCCGCATTCAACGCTTCAACTTATCAATCAGCGAAGTCAGACCCAGGGACTCAACTTCTTCAAAGCTATGCACAACTACAAAAAATCAACATCCGTATCAAAAGGATAAGCCATCAAATATTTGACCGCATCTTCAATGGAATAATTACGATATACAATCCGATACAACATTCGTATAATCGGCAAAACCAATTTTTGACTTCGGGACAAATGATACACGATAATCAAGGTGCGCAGTCCTTCTACAAGTTCGTTGTTATTGGCATTAATCTCTTCTACCGTTTCGCCTTTGCCTAGACGATAGCCAAAGCTAAAATTACGGCTATCGGGACTCATTGCTGTTGCTATCAAATCCCCAATCCCAGCCGTGCCCATAAAGGCTTTTGAGTCAGAGCCCATCATTTTGCCAAAAGCAATCATTTCCGCAAGGCCTTTGGTGATGATAAGTGCTTGCAAATTGGTGCCCAAGCCCCGACCAGCGATAATACCCGAAAGAATAGCGATGATGTTTTTGAGTGCACCAGCCAATTCCGTACCTACGATGTCTTTGGAGACAAAAACTCTAAACTGCTCAGAAGATAGAAGAAGCTTGGCTTCATTGGCGACTTCATCATACAAACTGGCAATCACTGTGCCCGCGGGCTTCCCCGCCAAAATTTCGGACGCTAGATTAGGCCCAGAGATACACCCAATTCTAACCACGGAGCTTTCTTGACGAATGACTTCACTCATCAGACTAACATCCTTTCGGGAAATGGGGGATTTTTCAAGGTCTTCTTCGTTAATATTATGGAGCGCAAAACCCTTGGTGCCATGAATCAAAAAATGAGAAGGCGTCAAATATGGACTTAAATCCTGCATCATCTCCCTAAATCTCCTAGAAGGAACAATTGGAAAAATGGTCTGACACTTGTCTGTAATTTCTTGAAGGCTAGTGGTCGCCGTAATATTAGGGTGTAGCTGAACACCATCAAGGGTGTGCGTCTGATTGATGCGCTCCGCTTTTTGTGACTTGCGAGAATAGATAAGGACGGGGTGGTTTTTTGCAATCAAATTGGCGACAGCCTTTCCAAAATTGCCTGCCCCAATAATACCTACGACCTTTTCTTCTTCCTTCATCACGCTAATATAGTTAGTTTTTGGTGTTTTACGCTAAAATAGCCGAAAAAGTTATGGGCGACCACTAAAAATCCCCAATAAAGCAATAGCTCTATTGGGGACTAAGTGTCTATGTAATCTACTGATTTACAGCGTATTATCTAAACATTTCTGTACCAGCAAAGTGAAAAGCCGCTTCAATTAAAGCATTCTCGTCAGAGTCAGAACCATGTACGGCATTTTCTCCGATGCTCTTTGCATATAATTTTCTTACAGTGCCAGGAGCTGCTTCAGCAGGATTGGTCGCACCTATAAGTGTACGAAAATCAGCCACCGCATTGTCTTTTTCTAATACAGCCGCTACGATAGGTCCAGAGGACATAAACTCCACTAATTCTCCATAAAATGGACGCTCTTTGTGAACAGCGTAAAACTCTCCCGCTTTTTCAGCAGAAAGCTTTGTGAATTTCATAGCGACGATTTTGTATCCTGCCTTGTTGATCATTGCTAGAATGTCTCCGATGTGCCCAGCAGCCGTAGCATCTGGCTTAATCATGGTGAAGGTTAAATTTCCTGCCATTATAGTTATTTTATTAGTTTTTGCGCCCCTTGCGGGCAAAATTTTCAATTCGCCTGCAAAGGTAAGGATTTTTTTGTTTTCTCGTTTGTGTCCTGACCATAATTCACAAATGTGCTCTACGTCCCCGCCCCAATTTCCCAAAAATTCCTATCTTTGCCCTATGATTATAGAAACGACATCCATGACTGCAACGGATTTTACGGAAGTAAAGAAACTATTAGCCACACCCAAGGACATTATCATCTTTGGCCATCGCAATCCAGATGGGGATGCCATAGGCTCTTCATTGGGATTAATGCACTACTTAAATAAGTATGGACATCAAGTAAAGGTTCTTTACCCTTCTGATTATCCAGCTAATTTTGGGTGGCTGAAAGGGCTAGATGATGCCATTATTTTTGACCATGATGAAGCCTTGGCGGCTCGTGCCATTGAAAAAGCCGAAATCGCCTTCTTTTTAGATTTTAATACACTGGATCGTATCGACAAAATGGGGGATTTAGTGAGTGAAGTCGATTGTGTCAAAATCAATATTGACCATCATTTAGATCCCGATTATTTTTCTGATTATCTATGGTGGAAACATGAAGCCAGCTCTACTTGTGAGATGGTTTATAAGTTCATCACGAAGTTAGGAGATGAAGATAAAATTGATGTGACCATCGGAGAATGCCTGTTTACGGGGTTGATTACGGACACAGGGTCTTTCAAATTCAGCACCAATCCAGATGTCTATCGGATTTGTGGAAACCTAAAAGAAAAAGGGGTCAACGACCATCTAATTCAACAACGGTTATTCCAAAATCTTGATGAAAAGCACTTGCGTATTTTGGGGCAAGCCTTGGCGCATCGCATGCAAATATTTCCAGAATATCGCACAGGTTTAATTTATTTATCCAGAAGGGATTTTGCCGAATATGACATACAACGCGGTGATACAGAAGGCATTGTGAATTATTTGCTTTCGCTAAAAGACGTCCGAATGGCTATTTTTGTCACCCAGCAACCTAATATTGTTAAGCTATCCCTTCGGTCAAAAGGCGTTTTTTCCGTCCAAGAAATAGCCACTAAATATTTTAATGGTGGTGGCCATAAAAATGCGTCAGGTGGATACCAACATGCCGGACTGGGAAAGACAATCGATAA
>CAYTLX010000088.1:0-7387 GCA_964438645.1 uncultured Saprospiraceae bacterium
TGCGAAGCACAAAATGAACGTGCAAAGCACAAATAAAGGCTTAAAGCCCATCAACATACTCATAAGCCTGCAAATTAGCCTTCAAGTATTCAAGCATTTTTTGGACCTTTTCAGGAAATTCATTGGCATAGTTAGTCTGGTCTAAGTCCTTGTATTTGTGTAACTTAACAGACGTTTCTCCATTATAAATCAATAGAAATTCATGATCTAAGACGGCGACCCTATCATCCCCATTTATAAAAATATAAGGTCGTTCTTCCTGCTGCAAATCAATCCCCAAAGTAGTATTGACATACGGTTGATTAAGGACGCCCATGATGGTTGGAAAGCAATCAATTTGTCCAGCCATATTATTGATTAATTTGGGTTTGACAATTTTGGGAGCATAGATCATCATGGGAATATGATGATAATTTAGGGATACATCATACTTCACATGGGTCGGAACTCCGTGATCGCCTAACAATACAAAAATGGTGTTATCAAACCATGGTTTTGTTTGTGCTTTCGCAAAAAACTGTTGCAGAGACCAATCCGCAAACTCTGTTATTTGCTCCTTAGCATTGGCATTATGTGGCTCAAAATAATCGGGAATATAATACGGTACATGGTCGCTAGCAGTCATAAAAGCGGCAAGAAAGGGTGGGTTGTTTTGATTTAACTTATCCAAGACAGGTAAGGCATATCGAAATAGATAATCATCCGTTACCCCAAGTGATGTTTTTACTTCTTTTGCAGGATAATCTTTTTGGCTATAGACGCGCTCAAAGTCATTGGTCAAAAAGAACGCTTCCATATTATCGAATTGTGTGTCATGGGTCGAAAAAAAGGTCGTGGAATATCCTTTTTTCCGCAAGGTTGTCGCTATCCCATCAAAGGATTTCATCTCCTGCAAAGGATGTTTTCGGTATAAGGCTGGAAAAGAGACTAAAGTGCTGAATAATCCATTGAATGTGTGGATGCCTGCCGAATAACAATGGTCAAAGTAAAGTGACTGATGCGATAAACTGTCCAAAAATGGGGTCAATTGGTGGGTATTGCCATGCCGTGCCATTTTTGCGGCGGCCATACTTTCCATGATGATTAGGACTACATTATATTTTTGATTAGTAGGGTTTTGGGGAATGATTTTTCGCGCAAGCGGAGCCGTAGCATCTCCAATAGATTCAATATGATAATATTCTTTGACTAAGTTTAAGGCTTTTTGGTCATCCATTAAATCAATATGCTTCTTGCCTGGTTTTTGTTCGTCCAAATAACTCCGAATCAGGCAAAAACTGGGGTTGAGTCCCAATTTATTCAAAAATGGATCATTGCAAAAATAAGCCGTTCCTATCCGAATCGGAGATTTGGCACTGATGCGCCCCCGAATACCCAAAAACATCAAGGCTAAGACGATAAGGGAACTTATACCTTGCAAAAAGTAGTTTTTCGGACGACTGGCTTGCCGATTAGAAAAAATACGCTTTAAACGATTATAAAAGAAAACAATCACGAAAAGTGCGAAGACTAAAAACAGATAAATCTTCGGCTCTTGGAAGATCATTTTCGCCACAAATCCTGGGCTATCTGTCCACTCAAAAGCCCCCATGGATACATGCGAAAAGAATTGATCAAAATAGGGAATATCTGCCGCCGATATGAAAAAGGCCACCGAAAACAATAGAAATATCCATCCAAATAAGAACCGATAAACAAACTTACTTGCCAACCCAAAGAAATCAAGAATCATCAGCACCAAAGCGGGCAAAATCAAAATATAGCCAGACACCACAATATCAAATCGTAATCCCATAAAAAAGCCCTGAAGGATTGGAAGTACGTCATCATTTGAAGCATTTATATGCCCCATCTCCCTGACAAAAAATAGTATCCTGATAGCCGAAAATATACTTAATACCAGCAAGTAAAGTCGAGCTATTAGCCCGAAATTTCCATATTTCTTTCTCACAAATGATTGTTTATTCGTAACTGCTTAGGTGCCCTATTTTTAGGCAGAAAATAGGCATTTTATGGCAAATATTTTCGGTACCTAAACAGTTACATTTATTCAATGGACGGTTTTCTACGCCCAAAGATATTAATTTTTACTGTAACTGTTTACCAAAACTCCTTACTCCTTCATCACGGTGATCATCTGAAAGCTGCCTTTTTTATCAATTATTTTAATATAATAAACACCTTGGGGAATGGCTTTCATCCGAATACGATTATTCTTTATGACACCAGATTTTAGGACGGTTCCAACCGTCGATATTATTTGATAGCTATTTCCATTATTTTCGGGCAGAAGATGTAGGAGTCCAGTATTTGGGTTGGGGTAAGATGCTACTTTCTCCATTTCCGAAACATTCGATACGCTTACAAAAGATGAATTGCCCCGAAACATCGTAACGGAAAGGGGCGGCAAACTCATGTTGCCATTGGCTAAATCCTGCCATGTAGTCGTATCGCCCAGATAACTACTCTGCTCACTCCACAAAAATCTCTGCAAGGTATCGGGTACGATGCCAACCGTTTGAACCTGTACATTTTGGTTAACAGCCGTTCGATTGATCAAACAAAAAGCGTAATTATTTGTCGATTCATCAACCGTGGAATAGACTAAGACTTTGGTACTGTCGCTAGAATAGCTTTCCACTAAAGCACCCTGAAAAAACTTGTTGAAATTTTCGAATAAATGGGCATTTTCCTTTAGTTCATCACCAATTATTACGGACATGTCCGAATAAGGGGCAATATTCCAATAGCATGTAGCGTCAATGCCCGCTTTTAGGGGTTCAGTCATCATAATGGCATCATATACCGCCCCTTCATGGCTCTGTATGTAATCACATCCCTGAAAGGATAAATTGTATTCTGTCAAAAATATGGGGATGTATTGGAGCGGATCATTCGCATTCAATGCCTTGCGCAGCATCCATAAATCTTCCGCAGCATATTGAGCCACATTGTACATATCATCCAAGCTATTGGTGCAATCCCCCGAATAAGTGTGACAAGAAATAAAGTCCATTTCTGGAGTAAGCTCAACCAATTCTGTTAAATACTCAATATTTACCCAGGCGGTAGCCGCTCCGCCTATCTGAATGGTGGAATCAACCGCTTTCATGGCTAAAGCAGCCGTTTTGATCAGGTTAGACATTTGAAGTGTCGAAAGACCTGGGGTGACAAATCCACTTTCTCGCTCATTGGGGATTTCCCAATATTTGACCCCCAAATGGTAGTCCACATTGACAATTTGAACCAAATCGGCACAAAATTGGGCGAACGCTGCTGGGTTTTGATAATCGTCTTCTCCTGCCGGCCCACTAGGAATATTTATCATGACTTGATAGCCCTGCTCCATCAGTGGAGTTAAGGCATTCTGTATCTTTACGGCATCCCAAACACCATCAATTTGCCAAGCTTCAGGACTATCTCCTAGCATCCCCCAACCATGGAGCCGTATCATCCCTTTTTTTTGCGTAATCAACTCTACTTTTTCCATAAATTCCATGTCATTGGAATAAGCTGGAATAAAATGAGCTGGACTATTCACCCCATAGGCATATTCAGGAATTGCTCGAAGATGATGACTCCAATCAATGTCAATATCTATCGTTTGCGCATGAGAAAGGGTGTAGATGCCCAAACAAAGCATACTCACCCAATACAATCTACATGTTCTTTTTTTCATTTTATTAGACGACTAATTACTAAAATGAATCATCAAAAAAATCAGATTCGGAACGATATTTCATTCGGGATGCTTGTTTTTCTTTTTGTCGTTGAATGATAAGTCTGGCGATTATCAAGGATGGTTTTTCGTCCTGCGCATCCAAGGCTTCCTGTATTTTGGGCTCACTAACATCCATTCGGTACATGGTCGCAAAAAAGAATTCTAATTGGTTGGCCAATAAAAACTCGACCCTTTCGGCAAGCATTGTTTCCAACTCACTTTCAGATATACCTTCAGACAATTCCATCTCGAAGGAGTTGATAATCAAGTCTTTAGTGTAATTATCCAAGTTATTTTTCATAAGATTTGCTTTTTGCGCAAGCGAATCCTACTCGCCTACAAACTTCAAAATAGCATCCACATACTCCCGAGAATTAGACAATCTAGGGACTTTATTTTGATTGCCAATTTTATTGCGCGACTTCATCCAATCAAAAAAAGTATGGGTCGGGACTTGCGTCAAAGCCAACCGCTCCAAAGCCATCCCCTTAAAACGTTTGGCTTCATAATCCGAATTTACTTTTTGAAGGTTCGCATCTAGTATATCCGCAAATTTTTCTAAATCTTCTGGTGCTTTCTCAAATTCTATGACCCAATGATGTCCGCCCTTTTCTTCAGATGTAAAAAACCTTGGCCCTACGGTGTATTCCGCTATGGTTGCTCCAAGCTCTTTGCAAGTTTGGCTTAAAGCACGCTCCGCATTATGAACCATTAATTCTTCTCCAAATACATTGATGAACTGCTTGGTACGCCCCGAAATGATGATTTTATAGGGCTTAATGGACGTAAACTGAACCGTATCACCCAATTGATACCGCCAAAGTCCAGAGTTGGTAGAAATAATTACGGCGTAATCTTTGCCGAGTTCTACGTCTTCAATCTGCAAAACAATGGGGCTAGAGCTGCCTATTTCGGACAAGGGCATAAACTCAAAAAAGACCCCATTATCGAGTAACAAAAGCATATCATGTGCTGAAAAGTCATTTTGTACCGCAAAGAAACCTTCCGAAGCATTGTAAATTTCTAGATAACTAAAATCTGGGCTAGGAATCAACTCTTCAAATTGCTTGCGGTAAGGTTCAAATCCTACGCCCCCATGAAAATAACCCTGTAAATTGGGCCACACTTCCAACAAGTTTTCTTTACCAGAAAGCTCTAATATTCTCCGAAAAAGGATTAAATTCCAAGTAGGCACTCCCCCAAACATCCCAATATCATCCCTTGTGACTAGGAGTTGAGCGGTTTTTTCAATTTTTTCTTCCCAATTTTCAATCAACGCTATTTCTATACTTGGCTCATAAAATACCCGTCCAATAGCTGGCATATTATCCACCATCAAGGCCGATATATCCCCTACTATCGCATCAGGGTATTGGGGCAAATTAGAAAGGCTACCCGGCAAAATGATATTTTTGTATAGGAAAAGCCCCGCATTAGGTCGGAGCTGATAAAACAATGCCACCGAATCCCAACTCCCCTGAATATGACAATCATCAAAACTATCCTTCGATGCAGGGATGTATTTGCTCTTATCATTGGTCGTCCCTGATGATTTCGCAAAATGGGTCGTCAGACCCGGCCACAGGACATTAGGCTCGCCTAGCATCATACGATGAATATAGGGTTGCAGGTCTTCATACGTCTGAATCGGTACACGCTGCGTAAAATCTGCATAGCTCTTTATACTTGCATAACCATGCGTCTCACCCCAAACCGTATTCGCGGCTTGATCGATTAGGCTCTTGCGTAGCATCGTCTGCACCTGCCCTGGATATTCCATAAACTGTGCAATTCGCTTAAAGCGATAGTTTAGGTACGAGCGCACCAAAGAGTTGACTATTTTTTTAGACTTTTTTACTTTAGTTGTCCCCATATTTTTTTTGACAATTACAACAATAAGAAGCGTTGGCAGTAGAACGGCAAATGTATAGATTATTCTACGCTAAATGCCTAATAAACCATGATTTTTTGGTAAAAGCTGGAGCCATCTCGTACACGCATCATCAAAAAATAAACACCCGACAAGCTTTTTCCCGCAAGGGAAATTTCATATTTACTCTGACCTTTAATCATTGGATATTCTAATAAGACCCTTCCGGAAACATCAACGATGGAGAGCATCGCATCCGACCTAAGTGCCTGATTACCAATAATTTCTATGGATTCACCAGACTTTAGCATGGTAGGTTGAATGTGCCAATCAGATGGATTGGTATCATCTATCGCAACGACAGAATCATCCGCTTGGAATTTTCCCTTGGAGCTATTTGGCGTACAAAACGAATATTTATTAAAAGGTTGAACTTTCCAGTAATATTTACGATTTTCTAATCCCGACAACACAAAAGAAGGATTCGTCACCATGGTGTCCAAGATAATATAGGTCATATTCACCGCTTTGGCAACGACCAAATGATAAGTGGCAGTAGGCCCAAAATCTGTCCACGTCAACTTCGTATAATTAGGATCTGTCCACTCCCCTTGTGTTGGCGAAATTAAGTCTGCCTTTGTCGTTGAGAGAGCTGCCAACGGCACTTGATTATAGAGAAAATTAGGTTTTTCATTCAAAATATAGCTTCTCATTGCAGCGATTTGATCATCAGAAAACTTACTCTGACAATCATCCAAAGCGTAAGACATAAATAGTTCTCCATCCGTCTTAAAGGTTGCGCCTGTGGGGTCAATTTCATTAAAACCGTTGTTATTTTGGTTATTGCAATACCAACGGTAACTCAAATAGTCTGGCGGTGTATCACAAAATCCATCGGCAGCGACCAAGCAATTACTCCCATCCACTAATTCGACAAAAGTCGTATCAATAATTAAGGTGTCCAAAATCAAAGTATCCTTAAAATAGGTGTAATCGTAAGTGACCTTTAGGGGAGCGGTGTCCCCCTCCATATAGGTTTTGCCTTCCCAGCCCAAAAAAGGATGCGGCAAGGTAAAAGCATGTCCTATTTCATGTGCCCAAGTGTGCGATTGCGCCCCTGCACAGCCTTTATTGAGGGCAACGCTCGCATAGGGCAGATTATACCCACAATTGCCTGCGGGATCATCCAAAAAATAGGAATTTAATGTATTTGGAACATCATTGGCAAACATCATTTCCGCACCATCTATCACCGTTTCGTGTATATTATAAGCACTATTATCGATATAATGCAAAGGACTTTCTAAGAAAAACTGGATGTTCGCTTGCGCAAAATCCGTGTTCAGTTGGCAGATAGAAGCCGCTAAATCTTCAAATCTATAATACCCTACTCCATTATCATTCCCTAACAAATGCACCGTCATCGGAATATACAAAATGGTATCATCTTCAGGCCTTGAAAAATTATCAGGATTTTGCTGAAATTTAGTCAACCAATCTGATTTGACTGCTGGAGTTCCACAAGGGTTTTGTGCTTGCGCAAAAAAAGCAAACAAAACGGAAAAAACAAGGATTAAATAAGGCTTCATGATCGGTATTTTTTGAGTTCAGTCGCTAAGATACAAAATTTTGATGGGTTTGGGTGGAAAATTCGGTCTAAATTTGTGGTGGCAAATGGCATGATATTACTTTGTTCTGAAAGGATTAAACTCTCATGTGGCTGGTTACTGGTTGCTGGTTGCTGGTGGCACGAATTTACTTTGTTCTGAAAGAATTAAACTTACTCTAATTTGGCT
>CAYTLX010000089.1:0-7383 GCA_964438645.1 uncultured Saprospiraceae bacterium
CCCACGGCATCTACAAAGTGCAACAGATAATCTCCCGCAGGCAATCCATTCACGGCCACTGTTTGACCGTCCGTATTTATTGTTTCGCTACCCGAAGGGGTGCCACTTGTTTCTTGCCAATCCATGGTCACCGGAAAGCCACCGCCACCACTGACCGTTGCCGAAATCCCCCCCGTCATATCGCCTTTACAAACTACATCCGTGGAATCCAAAACAAGAGTTATCGCATTGGGATTCAAGATGGTCACACTTCCTTTTTTAGAAGAAAAAGAAAGACCTATCTCTCCAGCTTTGCTAGCTAAAGCCATGCCGTTGCCATTTGGGTTGCCTCCAATCCACACTGGAGTAGAACTTCCCCAAGGCCCTGTTAGCTTAAAACATATCTCTGCTATAGTATCCCCATCTGACAAAGTCGTCCCCTGCACATTACCCCATTGGAAGTTCAATTGCCCTAAATTGACTAGATTTGTAAGAATATTACCAGGTAATGCCCCCAAATCCATAATTTTATCAAAAGTAATCACACTTGTGTCCCAGTTAATCACAAACTCTAATCCTACGATATCCGTAAAATCTCTTACCGTCAACGGAATACATACCACAGAATTTTGGGCACTAATCGTATCCGTCATATCGAATGCGACACTTGTACAACCGGGCATATCCACCGTCGTATAAAAGTCACAACTTTTACCATCCCAAATATGAATACCATAGACTCCTCCTTCCCCTACTTCAAATTGAACGGCATGGTCTGGTTTTATATTAGTTGTCGCAATGAGTGCTTTTTTACTTGGATCTGAAAGTTTGGCTATTTCTACGTTATACTTAGCATTAGGGTCATATTCAGGCAATCCGCCTTTAATGACAAAAGAACCACCACAGCCAAATCCACCTACACTATTTTGAATATTAGCGGCTTCTAAAGGATTCAGATAGACGACAGGAAAAGCTTCATCAATACTCACTTTCACACAACTACCACCTTCATAGATGGCTTTACAATTTGTGGGAGAAGGTGGGTCTAGTTTATCATACGTAATGGGTGCAAACCATATACAAACTGGATTACCTGATGCTAGATTAGCTTGTATGCTGCCTGTATTTTTAAAAGTTTGGCTACCTGTCACATCACATCCTGTTGATACCAAAAAATCAGCCCCGCTAGTATAATGCGGGTCCTGAATCACATTAAACAAATTAGGGCCATCAATCGTAGGCTTGGCGGTATATAACGCATAACCTACACCCGCTGTCGTGGACATATCTGGATCGCCTGTCAAGTCTTGACCAGTGATGTTCAAATCAAACTGATCCCCATCTAAGGAGAGCTTACCACACAAATAAATGGTATCCACTGATGGATCCCCCCAAATATCATTACTCATGCCCACAAAATTAGAAAAAGTAACCTGCCCAGCTGTTTGCTCGGCACAAGCTTCAGGACTGCCCTGAGTACTCATTTTTCCTTCCATTTTTATGGCTGTTGGGTTTTGAGCATCCACAGAAACCGATACCAAAGAAAACAACAGGAACATAAATATACTTAAAGCAACACGATTCGTCATTCTATTTTTTTTCAACAGTAAAACAATGCAGGACAATAGGCAAAATTAAGGTTTTTTACGCTTACTTTCTCTAGAAAATACTCAAAAAGACCAAGAATAATCCTTTAACAAAACAATTTTTCCTTAACCTTATACAGATTTAGATATTTAAAGGTTCTCTTTCTGATTTGGGAGCAATACTTCACTATATACAAACCATACCCAGAGATTTAAAGCAATCAAAGGTACAATTATGTTTTCCAGCACAAAAACGCCTTTTTTAACGGGGATATTGCTACTCATATAATAAATACCTTAATTAGTAAATTTGCTGCTTCATTTTGTCAAAAACAGAGCAAAAATGGGCTTTATCAAACTATTCACCACCAAATAGTGCGAATACTTCAGTAGGATTGCATACGACGAACTCAGCTTTCGGTACATCGGTTTAACGGAATATAGGCCTAACGATAGCGACCATAAGATAGTCAATTGAACAACTATGCAAATACCATTATTCTAGAGATGACGCAAAATTCATTATTTATCGCTTACAATAACCCCTTCTTATTCCCCTTACAAGCGGGAACGGATAGTGCTTATTCAAATTTTGGGATGAATGACCGATCCCGTAGGGTCGAGTACGTCAGGGCTCGAAGGGAATGAACGGCGTTAGCCGCTGGGCTGCTAGACCGATCCCGTAGGGTCGAGTGCGACAGGACTCGAAGGGAATGAACGGCGGTAGCCGCTATCAACCACTAAGCAAAATTGCAACGACCTTTCGGAGTGGGCTCAAAAATTGAACGACAAACCATCTCCTACATTATCGTCGTACGACGCCAGTATCGAATCAATAAAAAACCAAACAGCGCACCACCTACATGCGCAAAATGAGCCACTCCAGATTGCATACCTGATAAACCTAGATACAATTCAATTCCAGCATATATCAATACAAACCACTTTGCGGTCAATGTGATTGGTGGAAAAAATAGTCGCAACTCAACTTGCGGAAATAAGGCTCCAAATCCTGCTAATATCCCAAATATAGCACCTGATGCTCCCAACATTCCACCATTCAACCGGTCATTAAGCTCTCCTAATGGCCCTACATAATTCCTACCTGATGCAATAACCCCTGCCCCTTCTTTAAAAACTTTGGCAACATCGCCTGGATTTAGGCTACTAGCCAATGAGTTCAACAAAAAATAATTGACGCCAAAATGAAGCAATAAGGCTCCAAGCCCACTGAATAAATAGTAAAATAAAAATCTCGAACTACCTAATCTCGACTCCAAAGCGGGCCCTAAAAGCACCAAACCATACATATTGAAAAATAAATGCATAATACTGCCATGCATAAACATGTGCGTCACCAACTGATAAGGCTTAAACAATGGAGACATTGGATAGTGCACCGCCAAATCATACCCAAATAAAGCATGATTGGGCAATGTCAGGAAATAAGCAATTACATTAATGATCAATAAATGTTTGACCACATCTGTCATTCGTTCAAGCATACATTTTTATTTTTGTCACCATTTTATTTGGCTTCTTTACTCAAGAAAAGCCTAAATCGTATCCATATAAAAATCAAACATCCATTTGGTTGCAATCTTTTGTCCAAAATATACTAACGACCAGCCCTCCTTGATCTGTAGTAGCGGCTTTGATACGTCCTCCATTCTTTTCGATAATTTTCTTACAGGCTGCCAGCCCGAGTCCATTTCCTTCATTATCAGGCAACCGCCCCGACCGATAAAATGGCCAAAAAATCTTTTTCTCTTCTCCTTCCGGAACCCCTACCCCAACATCTCTTACAGAAAGGACATACTCATGCTCCGTTTCTTCTGAATAAATAGCTATTTGGGGCGTCTCCCTAGAAAATTGAATCGCATTTTCGATTAATTCTTTCAAAACAGTGGTTAATTGAGCTTTACCACAGTTTAATACTGGCAAGTCATCGGAATATTGGAGTTTTGCCTGTCTATCTTTAATCAAATCTTTCAAATCATAAGCAATGACCTTCAATATATCAGAGACATCCACGGATTTTAATTCAACTTGCTCATCCATAACAATGGCATATTTGTGCAGACTATCTACCAACTTCGTTACTTTTTTGACAGCTTCGTGTATGTATCCGAGATATTCTTTTGTCTTGGCTTTGTCTTCGATTTTATCTTGATTTAACAAATCAACAAACTGACCCACTACTCTTAAATGTCTATTAAAATCCAAGGCGATCATACGCGCAAAATAAGAAAGCTCTTCATTTTTTGTAATGAGCTCTTTATTCTTGCTTCGTATCACGGACGTGGACTTAATCAACTCTGCTTGCAGTTGATTTTCTCTTTGCAAAGTGCTTATCTCCTGCTCTTTTGCTGCCAAAATATAATCAATCTCCGTATTGACAATCATATTTCTAGCTCGTTCTTTCTCTAGTTCTTCCTTCTTTATGGCATATTTTTTATGCACGTCAAGTGCTGCCGACAAATCCCCATTTTTTTCATAGGCTTCCGCCAAAATACTCTGTGTCTGAAGACTTGTCGTATCATCCTTGAAAGTATGAGCAACTTCCACCGCTTGAATCGCCCAACGAATGGCCTCTTCGTATTTATTTTGCGAAAGCGCATACCTTGCCTTCACATAATGAAGGATTTGGAGACCATTAGACACTGTCCCCCCAAAAATATCCTTTTCAGAAATCATGTGCGTCATAAAGGCATCATAACTCTCCGTCTCAATCAAGCATCGGGCAACCTGACAAAAAGCAAGCCTTTTTAAAGGCAAATAATCTTTCTCGTCCGCAATTTTTTCGGCTTCCAAAAAATAAGAAATAGCTTCATTCCAATGCCCAATACGGACATACAGATTACCGATATTATTTAAGATAACTGCCCTTTTTTCAGGTCGTATCGGAGCTTTATACTCTTTTAGGATGGAATGATAACGCACTAGTGCTTCATCATAATTATTCAATTGCCCATGAATAGTCGCAATATTGGTCGCTATTTTGACGGCTAAGCTATGATATTCAATGGCTTTACATTTATCCAAAGCATCCAGGAAATAGGGCATAGCCTTTTTAAAATCTCCTTTAGATGCATGCACGACGGCGATATGATTTTGTGCTTGCACATACTTTAGCGTCTCTCCACACTCTTGGCTCAAAGCCAATAACTCTGCGGCCTTTGGCGCTAATTTTTCATAATCTTGGACGCTTAAATATATTTTACATTGAAGCAATAGCACTTCGTTGACAACATATCTCCGCTTATCTTCTGTCAATTTTTCCGCAAGGGATGCCGCTGTAATCGCCAAATCTAACGCTTGTTCAAAATGATTATTGACTCGCTTAACCGCCCCTAATCCCACCATACTTTGTACCTTTCCCAACAAATAATCTTCATCACGACTTTTCAATAAGCTACTAAAAAAGTAATCTTCTGCCCCTTCAAAATCACCTTTTATTAAGGCGATTCTTCCTTTCACCAACGCTACATCTATCTGCGTCGCAATGGGCAATTCCTTTAATCTCAAATCATCAAACCATCCAACATGTAGCCGATTGGTTGAAGTGTCTCCCATTAACTCAGCTTGCGCAAGCAAAAGGGTCGCCTCCCAAATTTTACGCTCTACAGGCTCTGGGATACGTACCACTAAGGCCATCGCCCCCTTGATATCTCGCTTGCGCCAAAGTGCCCGTATGGTTTCGATAATCAGCTTATTATCAACAATTTTTACATTCATTTTTCAAAACATTTTATCGATTTCTTCTATCAAATCCAATAACATGGTTAGGTCTGAATAAAAATCATTTATCTTTTCAAATTTCAAATTAGAAGCAATCAAGCTTGGCTCCAACATATCCTTTGTACTCGGCAAAACGGCATAGGCACCAGCTCCAGAAATAAAAACGGCGGGATATTCTCCAGTCATTTTATAATAATTCAGGATGCTTTCGCAAAAAGCCAACGACACCACCATGGACACCGAAGCATTCAAGGTGCGATAAATTAAGAATTTTTCATTAAATTCTTCTAATTCTGGGACAATTACTTGCTTACCCCCTCTTAAATTAAATTTTTTGATGGACTTATTCATCCGTGCCCGCTCGTCCTTTGGTACAATCAAAAATGCCCCCCGAACAGGTCGATTAAAAACTGCTTTGAAAAATATCCCTGAAAATACAGGACGAATACCGCTTTGAGCACCCGCAAGCTCACTCACACGAATTTCACACATTTCAAAATCAACATCTCCAATGCGTCCAGAGATATAATCTTCGGCTTCATAATCATCTGCCTTCGTCACAAAAAGCCCTGACTTTAAAAACTCCTTTTTGGGTATCCCCTTCTCTGGAAAATAATGCAGAGTATCATAACTCAACTGATTATCTATATAGTCCAAAATCAAACGCACGACTCTTGGCTTAAACAGCTTCACATATTCCCGTAAGGAGTGACCAATCCACCCAAAATATCCAACAACAGGTAACAACAATAACATAATCACCCCATTCATGCCCAGCAGGACGCCCCCAACCAGCATCAACAACGTCAACACTCCCATACCCAAAAGCATGTACCATAGACGCTTGCGCCTACGTTCCATCCGATAAAGCTCTGGATAGATAGTATGGTTATAAAACTGGCGAAAGGTCTCTTCCATATAGCAAAATAACGAAATGTTTGGGAGAAATCGGCTCTATCCAACCGTAAATATTTAGATGTGCAACATAATGAAGGAAGTTTCGGTGTTCAATTTGTGCTGCGCATGTTTAAATAGTCTTCTGCCAAGCAGGTGGGGCTGAGCAAGTACAACGCATTAACACACCCATGTTTAAATACAAAAATCACTACCTTTGTCAACTAAACAGATATCACTATGTGTACCGTCACATTTTTTCCGCAAGGAGACAAAGAATACACCTTAACATCCAATAGAGATGTCGCTCCAAATCGTCATGCCAATGAGTTGCTTTCGCAAAAGATAAATGGACAAAAGGTCGTCTATCCCAAAGACCCCAAAGCGGGTGGGACATGGATTGCTATCGGAGAAAATGGCAAAATGGTTTGCTTACTGAATGGTGGCTTCATCAAACACAAGGTCACGCCGCCTTACAAAAAAAGCCGTGGCTTGATGGTTTTAGAGAGCTTTGAGTGGGATTCTTTTGATGCTTTCGCCAAAGAATATAATTTTGAAAACATCGAGCCTTTTACGCTGATTGGGCTCAACCCAAATGAAGGATATTTTGAATTCAGATGGACTGGAGAAATGCGATTTTTGCGCAAGCTTTGTGACAATACTCCTGTCATCTGGTCTTCTTCGACATTATACAATAGAGAGATTAGGGCGGTGCGTAAAACTTGGTTTAATCAATGGCTAAAAAACAAGCCTAGCCCGAGCCCAAAAGACATCGAAGATTTTCATTTAAACGGTGGTGAGCACGACCTAACGAATGGCTTTGTCATGAATCGTGCCGACATTGTTTGCACTACCAGCATTTCGCAAGTAATTCACACCAGCCTCAGAACAGAAATCTTACACACAGACTTAATTTCAAAAAAGACTTCTGAATTAGAAATATTAAACAAACCGAATGCACAAACCAATAGATGATATTCGTCATTAAAAATGCTGATAAATATCACTACCCATAGAGCCACTACATAAAAAAAAGCCCTGCTAAACAGCAGAGCTTTTTTATCATTTTTCAATTCTTAGCAACCTTCGCCGCCTGCTTCTTCGTTGATATTAAACCTAGGTCGGCTTTTAACATCCTTCTTCTCCATTATCATCATTGACATTAAATCCAGGCTTACTTTTT
>CAYTLX010000090.1:0-7373 GCA_964438645.1 uncultured Saprospiraceae bacterium
TACCATGATTCAGTCCGTTACCTGATTCGCCGCCATTTTGCATATTGGATTCGGCCGCAATTTTACACATTGGACACTGTGCGATAGCATCTTGCAATAGAAAGACACCCAGAAAAACCAAGCTAAAAACTAAAATTCTTTTATAAGAAATACGCATGCTGCTTCATTTAGACCAAAACATTTGAAAACACGAAGGTACCATTTTTTTATCAATAACGCAATGGCTAAAAGCACGAATGGTCATTCGCATCAACATGCTTAGCTAACCCTATCAAATATCGCACTAGTAAAAAAGGCGAACGGTTCGCATCTACCTACCAATACTAAGACTCTTTTCCCATTTATCTTGTCACAAAAATAGCAAATTTCATATTTTTATCATATCTTTGCAACTGAACAAATATCTTTCTTCTACAAAATTGAAAAAAAATGAAAAACTCAATTAAATTTTTTATCGCCATTTTGGCATTTGGTGCTTTCTTTTCTATGACTTCTTGTAAGCAAGCTGCGGATGCGACCAAAAATGCGGTTGATGCGACTGCTAATGCTGCCAAAGGTGCTGTGGACGCTACAGGTGACGCTGTTAAAGGGGCTGGTGACATGGCTAAAGATGCTGCAAACGCAACTGGCGACGCCGTAAAAGGTGCTGCTGAAGGTGCTAAAAACATGGCTAATGATGCTGCAAACGCAACGGGTGACGCTGTTAAAGGTGCTGCTGAAGCTACTGGTAATGCTGCTAAAAAAGCAGGTAATGCTGTAAAAGAGACTGCTAAAGGTGCTGCAAAAGCAACTGGTGAAGCTATCGAAAAAACAGGTAAAGCGGTGAAAAAAATTGGAAATAAATAATTGGCGATAGCCAATTCCTAACATTTACAAAGAGTCGGTGCATTGCATCGGCTCTTTTTTTTGCCAGCCCACTTATCCTTTTTATTGGATTAATTTCTAGAAAAAAAGCTCAATACATTTGCAAAAACTACCATAAATGGGTTATCTTTGCACCTATATCCATCCTAAACTGATATCCACCTATGAGCAATAAAAAAACCAATCCTTGGTCTCTTCCGAGCAAGTTGGTCTTTAGAATATCCACTATTCTTGAGCACCATCCGTTGATGCAAGTATTATTGGTATCTTTTCTATACTTTTACACATCGAATACCCCCATTTTGGCCTATACGCCTGACATCGTTGCCTGCCCTATTGATACGGTGGCACCTGTTATAACTAATTGTCCCAATAGTGTAAGTGTCGCTTTTGACGCAAGTATCTGCGGAGCTATCCATACTTGGCCAGCCATCGTTGCGACAGATAATTGTGACCCTTCGCCGATTATTACATCTAACTACATGTCTGGAGATACTTTCCACCAATCTGACTTAGTCGTCATTCTGGCAACAGACTCCGTCGGCTTAGTCGATACTTGCTCATTTTATGTTACGGTTACTAACTCTGGATTTATAGTAAACTGTCCTGCAACTATTCACAAAGATGCAGATGCCAATTGCCAAGCAACCGTATCTTGGCCAAATCCTACGATTCAGGATGATTGTAATTCTAACCCCACGCTTACGTCTAGCCACATGAGTGGTACCAAATTTGACATTGACACGACGACCGTTTATATCTATGCTTCTAATTCATTGGGCAATAAAGACACCTGCTCATTCCAAGTGATTGTCAAAGACGTTACGCCGCCTTTCATCACAGGCTGCGATTTGGATACCACCATCTATCCTATTGGTTGCACTGGTGTTTATGTATGGAATGAAGATTTGATTATTGTCCACGACAATTGTAATGCCGTAAAGATACCTGACCCAATATATCATAGTGGATACAATTTTCCCATGGGTACAACCACCGTTACCTACAAAGCTTTGGATGCTGACAGCCTAGACTATACCTGTACGTTTGATGTCACAGTGATTGATACCGTCGGACCCATAGCCACTTATTGCCCCAATGACACCGTTGTCACAGTATTCGGGTGTGATACCGTGGTAACCTGGAATAATGCGATTTTTGTAGATGGTTGTGATCCATCTACCACAATGACGCAGAATTTTAACCCTGGTGATTCTTTTCCCCTAGGAGTTTATACCATAGAATACACGGCTCAAGATGGCAATGGCAATTCAGGCAACTGTTCGTTTCACCTTACGGTAAAAGATAATACGCCCCCAAATCTATCTCCTTGCCCGTCGGACACCACTATATTTGTGACCACCAATTGCGAAGCGGTATATACCTACAAGATGCCTGACGCAACAGACCTTTGCTCTGGTACCATCACCCCAACAGCATCCCCGAGTACCACTACTTTTTCCGTTGGCACACACCTGATTACGATTTCAGCTACGGACGATGGAGGCAACATGTCACAATGTAGTTTTACAGTAATTGCCAAAGATACTGCATCGCCCACCACCATTTGCCCGCAAGGGATACAAATCAATACAAATGGAGACATCAATAATGACCCAAGTAACATAATCAGTAATGTCACCGCAGTGGGTTGTGCTATGCCCATGATTGATTTTTCATTTCCGCCTATTGTCGATAACTGTGAAGCCATGTTGACAGATAGTAGTGTACTATCTTCGTCATTTCCGCTAGGCACGACGGCTTACACCTATAATTTTACAGACCCTTACGGGAATGGCCAAGCATGTACCTTCCAAGTGGAAGTGCTCGCCAGCGTACAAACCATAACTATCGCTGCCGACCAAAACCCAATATGCCCCGGTAGTACCGTAACGCTTAGCGCATCTTACACATCCGCTACTGCACAGTATGCTTGGACGGGCCCCCAAAGCTTTGTGAGTACATCATCAACCCCAATAATCAATAATTTTTCTTTCCAAAACGCTGGAGATTACATGGTCACCATCACAGATGGTGGATGTGAATTGCAACCTGCGGCGCCCTTACAGTTAAGCCTTTCACAAGCGATTAGCGCCAGTGATGACGCTTTTTCAATGGCCATAAACACGTCAGACACCATCAATGTCCTTTCCAATGACAACTTATCTGGTCAGAATTGTACCGTCCAAATCACCCAAGCGCCGTTGAATGGCAACGCCCAAATCGTTAACAACAAAATTGTCTATACCCCAGATGCCGCATACACTGGCTCAGACCATATTTTTTATGAAGTTTGTGTAGAAAACTGTAGTGACTTTTGCGCTTCCGCTCAAATAGACATTGAGATTAACCTTACGGCAAATGGAGACACCTGTATCATCCCCAATCTTATCACCCCCAATGATGACAATTTGAATGATGCCTTAATCTTAGATTGTTTGACTTCGACTAACGAAAATTCCAAAATCATGATCTACAACCAATGGGGGGGATTAGTCTTTGAAGCAGCACCCTACTTGAATGACTGGTCAGGTTCTTTTGACCACAACTCTGAGCGCCCTTTACCAGATGGCACTTATTTTTATATTTTCTGGAAAGATAAAAGTAAAGCGCCCCAAAAAGGATTCATTACTTTATTTCGATAAAAGCAGCAACCAAACCTAAAAACTAGCTCGAATGAAACATCTTCTAATTTTTCTTTTATCGTTTTTTGCTTTGAATGTATTTGCCCAACAAGACGGGCAATTCACCCAATTTATGTTCAATAAGCAATACTATAATCCAGCATACAGTGGAATGCGGGGCGTACCCACCGCCCATGCGATTTATAGGAAGCAATGGCTAGGTTTTGATGGAGCGCCAGAAAATCAACTTCTAGGATTCAATATGCCCGCCTTCGGAGAAAAGGTCGGGCTTGGCTTATTACTGCAAAGGCAATCGGTGGGCATTACACAAAATATTAGCGGAACTTTTTCCTACTCGTATTCGGTGGTTCAGTCGGACAAACTGACTGTAAAGTTTGGCTTACAAGGCTCTTTGGAGCAATTTTCCATCAACTTTGCTAATGAAAAAAACATCATCCGTGAGCCTGGCGACCCATCGACTAGAGAAAAAGACGCTCAAGTCTCTGCTGGCAATATTGGGGCAGGACTATATGTAGGACACTCACTAGCCTATGTGGGTGTTTCTATGCCCAACATTCTAGAATCTACCATCGGCGTTAATGATGCTGGCACCCAAACGGCCACAAAATCTAGACATTTATACATCATGGGCGGTGCAGCGATACCCGTTGGAGATAAAGTCCGCATCCTACCTGCTGGACTTATCAAAAGTGCGCCCAATGCACCCGTTGGATTTGATGCGAATCTTGGCATTGAGCTGTACAAAGCCTTTACGGTAGGGGCATCCTATCGCTCAACCATTGGAGATACTGGCGATTCCATTGATTTCTTACTCCATTATATCATCAAAAATCGGATGGGCATTGGACTCGCCTTTGACAACCCCATCTCACCCATTAAAGACTTTTCAAAAGGTAGTATCGAATTATTGCTCCAATTCGACCTAAAAGACAAAAACATTTTAGGAAGTGGTGGTGAAGACATGTCCAATCCAAGATTTTTCTTTTAACCCATCAAGCTTTTTTACTCCCATACCTTTCGGCAAATAAACAAATCATGAATAAGCTCTCCTATATTTTGGTCATTTTCCTAAGCGCTATGGCTTTTTTGGCGAAAGCCCAACAGCCCTTTACCTACCCTTCAGTCAAGGTGACCAATGAAGAAAAAATCAACTCTCCCCTACTGGAATTTAGTCCGTCTTTTTTTGAAGATGGGATTTTATTTGTCTCTACCATGTCTCCAGGCAAAAAGTATCAAGGCTATGACAAAAAAATAAAAAAACCTACGATGTCCATTTTCTTAGCCAAACGAAATGACATTACTAGTGCCTTAGAGCGCCCCATTCCTTTTGCCTTAGAACTAACCACCACCATGCACCAAGGCCCATTAACCTTCGACCGTAATGCAGAAAAAGTGTACTTTACCAGCAATAACCGAAAAAAGAGACGCCACAAAAAAGCTTCCAAGCTAAAAATATACGAATCCATCAAAGCCGAAGATGGACATTGGAGCACCCCCAAAGAGTTGCCCTTTAACTTAGATGACTTTGACACTGCACATCCGACTATTTCCGCTGATGGCAATACACTTATCTTTTCTTCCAATAGACCTGGCGGAATGGGCGGAATGGATTTGTATCAAACCACCTTAAAAGACGGAATTTGGACAGCCCCCATCAATATGGGTAAATTGATCAATACCGAAAAAAATGACATTTTCCCCTTCTTACATGCGGACAATACCTTGTTTTTTTCGTCGGAAGGACACATGGGAGAAGGCGGCTTAGATATTTTTTATACCGTAAAAGATAAAGACCAAAACTATGTAGCACCTGTTAATCTAGGCGCTCCTTTTAATTCACCCAAAGACGATTTGGGGTTTATTCTCGACAGAGACAAAAAAAATGGCTACTTTTCTTCTAACCGGGAAGGCGGACAAGGAGAAGATGATGTCTATGGATTCAATATTATTGATGGAGATATTGATGAGTATTTTTACTTTAATCATCGCATCCCCGATGTACTCGAAACCGTTACTTTTAACGTAAGAGAAAGTGAAACCAATGAAACAGTGGATCAGATGAATGTTGCTTTTCTTCCACTTAACAGCCCACTACTGGATAGCACTATGTTAGGTCGAAATAGTGCAGGTCAAATCGTTATCGTTCCGCAAAATGGCTCAAAAAACAATCTTACGAGTCTCCAAGAAGCCGTTTCCGCCCAAGGACGGAGTGGTTTTACCAACGAACAAGGTTTTTTGAGTATGGATTTACCGAAAGGGTATTATGCTACCATCAGTCACAAAGAAAATTATTTGGACAAAATCTCGATAGTTTCTACTGCGGATAAAAGCATTTCGATAAAACCTAAATTTTCTATCGGCTGCACGCCTGTCACTGGTAAAGTGGTCAACAACAGAAGCCAATCGACTGTCCCAAATGTACTTGTAAAAATGCTTGATGAGCAAAATGAAGTCGTCTCAACTACAACCACAGACGAATCTGGTGCATTTGAAGCTTGCGCAAAATGCGGTCAAATTTATCAATTCATCGTAGAAGTAAATGACCATAAAATTGGAGAAGCCCAACTAGATGCCAAAAATACTTCATGCGAAAATGCTAATGGCTATAATATTATTGTACCGCTTAATGATGCTTCCGTCGCACTTGAAGAAGGTACTATCATCGAATTAAAAAACCTTTATTTCAACTTTAATGATGCTTCCATTCGAGCAAATGCACGAAAAGATTTGGATGATTTGGTCAACGTTCTCCAGCAGCATCCTGACATGGAAATAGAAATCGCCTCCTACACCGATGCGGTCGGTAGCAAAGACTACAATCTAGGTATCTCCCAAAAAAGAGCCGAAAAAGTGGTTGAATATTTAATCTCTAAAGGGATTAATGCCGATAGATTATTAGCGATTGGATATGGTGAATCGGGTATTCGTAATCGCTGTGTGGATGGCGTGCATTGTTCGGACAAAGAGCATCAATTTAATCGTCGTATTGAAATCAAAGTGACCAAATCAAGCCTGCCTGTCAAGGTAACTTATCTGGAGGACACCCCAGCTACCAACAAAGATACGGCCAACGACCAAGAAAATGAACCATCCTCTATCAATACAAAACCCAACAAATCGGATGAATATCAGACATTTCATGTAATCATTGGTGCATTCTTAATGGAAAAAAATGCCGAAAAAAAGCTTCTAAGTGCCCAAAAAATGGGTTTTGATGAAGCTTCTATCACTAGTTTTCCTGACACTCCAGCGTACCACTCTGTGATTGTCAAAACTTTCTATGATTTTGATGAAGCTGTAGATTTTGCCCACTCCATCAAAAGAGACTATGGCCTAAAATATTATATCAAGAAGATAAAATAATGGCTTTTATCGCAGTCTATATCACCAATGAATCCAAAGAAGCAGCCCAATTATTGGCCGATGCACTTTTAGATATTCGGTTGATCGCTTGCGCAAATATCTTTCCCATTACTGCCACCTACCTTTGGCAGGGAAGTATTGCCAAAGAAGATGAATGGGTCGCCATTGTAAAAACTACATCCAATAATTGGCAAAAACTTAAAGATAAAGTCTCTCAAATTCACCCCTACGAAATCCCGTGTATCCTAAAATTCGATGTTGAAGCCAATGAAGCTTATGAAAATTGGATTAGGGAATCAGTCGAACCCCAAAAATCGTGAGAAATTTTACTGGTTGCTGGTTGCTGGATGCTGGTTACTGGTTACTGGTTGCTGGTTACTAGATGCTGGTTGCTGGTTACTGGTTGATTGTTGCTGGTTACTAGATGCTAGTTGCTAGTTGCTGGTTACTGGTTACTGGTTGCTGGTTGCTGGTTACTGGTTACTAGATGCTGGTTGCTGG
>CAYTLX010000091.1:0-7360 GCA_964438645.1 uncultured Saprospiraceae bacterium
GCTAGACCGATCCCGTAGGGGCGAGTGCGGCAGCGGTCGCAGGGAGTGAACGGCGGTAGCCGCTACAATAAAGGTTTAGACATGAAAAATGCCTAATCAAATTTGGGGGTGGACTATGCTAAAAACACCAAAAACACCCAGAAAACACTCGTAACGCTCCGCTACTCGAAGGCGTGAAATAAATTTCACGCTCCCTTGCCTGCGGCGGCTGCCGTTTTCCTTATTTTTGGGCAATTGTCCAAAATCCTGTCTCCACAGAATTGCACAATTGAACAGTTGCACAAAAAATTACCCCCTAAAATTTTCAGGTAACAACAAAGCAATTACTTCCCCTTTGACGGTGAGCACACTTTGGCTAAAAACTTCAATCGACACAATGACTTTTCGTCCTTTAATTTCTTTTAACTTGCCTTTCAACGTAAGTTCGGTCTCTAATGGTGTGGGCTTCAAGTAACTGACATTTAGATTACCTGTAACAAACCTTGGGGCATTGTACTTTTTTAGTTCAATTCCATTTTCTCTAGCATAAAAAACCGATGCGGATCCCGTGCCATGGCAGTCTATCAAGGAGGCTAGTAAGCCACCGTAAACAATTCCATTGATGGCGGTTTTATTTTCTTTGGGTTTGTGTTTACTGATGGTTTCGTTGTTGATTAGAAATGTTTTCAACTGAAGCCCGTCTTGATTGAGCCTGCCACATCCGTAGCACACTGAAAATTCGTCTTCGTAGTAATCTTGAATGGCTAATTTTTTCATTTTTTTCATTTTTTCTTGTTGTTGACCAAAACCAAATACTATTGCAACTGCCCAGCAATATATCCCGTAGTCCAAGCTGCCTGAAAATTATATCCTCCCGTAATCCCATCAATATCTAAGACTTCGCCTGCAAAATATAAGTTGGGGACAACACGGCTTTCCATCGTTTTAAAATTAATACTTTCTAGACTAAGGCCGCCTGCGGTCACAAATTCTTCTTTAAATTTGGTTTGTCCCCGAACTTCATAGATATCATTGGTCAACACGTCAATTAGGCGGTTCATGCCCTTTTTTCCGAGTTCGTTCCATTTTTTACCTTTCGGCAAATCGACTTTATCTAAAAGAAAAAGCCAAAGCCTTTCGGGTAAAAGATAAGGGCGGTAATTACCTAATTGCTTGTTGGGGTGTTGATGCTTAATTTCTATAAGTGCTTGATATACAGTGTCATAGTTGGATATTCCAACCCAATTTACTTGAAGATTACAGACATAATTTTTTTCCGAAAGGATACGTGCACCGTAGGCCGATAACTTCAAGATAGCCGGACCACTCATGCCCCAATGGGTAATCAACAAGGGGCCATCTCCCTTTAGCTTGGTGCCTTGAATATTGGTGATGGCAGTTTCTACGACCACGCCCATAAGCTGGGTGATTGGATTTTTCGGAATCTTAAAGGTAAATAATGAAGGTACGGGACGGACTATTTTATGCCCCAATTTTTCTAACCAGTCTAGTCCGCTTCGTTTGGGTGCGCCACCCGTTGTAACAATCACTTTGTCAAATATTCGCTCTCTACTTCCCTTTTGAATGAGTAGCTTTAATTGACTTCCTTGTCGAACAATTTCATCTATGCCGCTCTTCATTTCTATCCGAATACCCATGCGCTTCACTTCTCTCAAAAAACAGTCTATGATGGTTTGAGAATCCTGGGACACAGGAAATACGCAGTGATCATCCTGGGTAACTAAGCGCACGCCCTTGGACTTAAACCATTCCATGGTGTGCTTTGTATTAAAAATATGGAAGGCTTGTTTGAGCTTAGACGCGCCACGTGGATAGGCTTGGGATAATTTTTTGATATTCGTTTCTGCGTTGGTGACGTTGCATCGCCCCCCACCAGATATTTTGACTTTTGCCAAAATTTTTGATGTCTTTTCGAAAATAACTACTTCGGATTTGGGATGACTCCCCTTGGCTTGGATGGCTGCGAAAAATCCTGCGGCTCCGCCTCCTATAATGGCTATGCTTAGGGCTTCGGCTTTGTTTTTTTGGTATTCATGTTTCATTGTTTGGGTGCTTGGTTTTCTGTTTTTTGGGCATGAAGACGAACGGGCTTTTGGCTCTACGGTCTTTTGCTTTTGGCACGAAGACGAACGGCCGTTCGTCTCTACGCGGTCTTGCTTTTGGCACGATACCTTCGGCCGTTCGTCTTTACGGGGAGGACGGCGGATGCATTCCATTTTTCAAAAATTGATTGATGGGATGGGCGGCTTTGAAATATTGCATGACCAATGGTAATAATTTTTTGGATACGATTTTCTTGGGTGATAATTCTGCCATGTAATAAAATTGCTTATTCAGTATCAAAGGGTTTTCTTCGACATGTACCATTAATTCTTTGGGTAGCCGCTTGTTCTTCTTGCCCATTATCTCCCCGTATTTCTTTTTGAAATCTTTTTCCGCAAGGAGACTATCAAATTGTTTTCCATTGATTATCAGGTGCTTACGCAAATTATATAGCGATTCTTTTTCCATAAAGTAAGCACCACCACCAATCACCAAACTCCCCCCCGATAGTTGAATATAATGCCCTGGCTCTTCTTTTGCCTTGCGCCCACCGGGTGTAATTATGGCGCCTACGTGCTCTTTGTATGGTGTTTTATCCGCCGAAAAACGGATGTCACGATTGATTCTAAAAATAGCATCTTTGGGTAATAATTCAAAATCGGGCTCCATCTCTTCGCGTATAGCTTTCACCAAATCTCCGACAAAAACCTTGAAGGGCTCACGTACTTCTTGCTCATACATTTTGCGATTTTGGTTGAACCAATCTCGATTATTATTTTGCGAAAGCAAGTAGAAAAAATTTAAGAAATCATCTTTAAAATATTGCATGCGCCAATCTATTTGGGATATGACGGTGCAAAGACTTTTGGGATCCCCAAAAACCTTTACACCGTTGTACCTTCTATTTTATAAGTGAATCACTTCGTCATAAGCCGCTGCGGCCGCTTCCATAATGGCTTCGCTCATCGTTGGGTGTGGGTGAACAGACTTGATAATTTCGTGTCCAGTGGTTTCCAGCGTTCGGGCCACCACAATCTCCCCAATCATTTCTGTCACGTTGGCGCCAATCATGTGCGCACCTAGCAACTCGCCATATTTGGCATCAAAAATCAATTTGACGAAGCCACTTTTGTCTCCACCAGCACTGGCTTTACCAGATGCGGAGAATGGGAATTTTCCGATTTTCAATTCATAGCCAGCTTCTTTGGCGGCAACTTCGGTATATCCGACAGAAGCTACTTCAGGAGAGCAATAGGTGTTTCCTGGAATATTGTTGTAATCAATCGGATGGACATCCATACCATGAATTTTTTCGACACAAGCAATCCCTTCGGCAGAAGCTACATGTGCCAAGGCCGCCGTAGGAATCACGTCCCCAATGGCATAAATACCCGGTACAGATGTCCGATAAAACTCATCTACTTTGATGAATCCACGATCAGTGGCTATTCCGACGTCTTCCAGCCCTATGCCTTCTGTATTCGGGGCAATCCCTGTTGCAGACAAAACAACATCACAGACAATCTCTTCGACCTTATCGTTTTTGCGATTTTTGACGGTTACTTTGCAAGTTCGCCCTTTGGTATCGACAGATTCGACGGCGCTATTGGCCATGACGTTGATTCCTTTACGCTTATAGATACGCCCTAATTCTCTGGACACATCTTTATCTTCTCTAGGCAAAAGACCTTGCTTAAAGAACTCAATAATAGTGACTTCGGTGCCCATTGCATGATAGAAATAGGCAAATTCTACACCGATCGCCCCTGCGCCTATAACGACCATCCGTTTGGGGGCTTTCGGTAAAACTAAAGCTTCTCTATAACCAATTATTTTTTTGCCATCAATAGGGACATTGGGTAGCGCACGTGCTCGAGCACCTGTCGCCAAAATAATGTGCTTACCTGTTATGATGGTCTTTTTGCCCTTATCATCGGTGACTTCGACTTTTTTGCCTTTTTGAAGGACGCCAAATCCATTAATTACGGTGATTTTGTTCTTTTTCATCAAGAATTGGACTCCTTTGCTCATGCCGTCAGCCACCCCGCGGCTTCTTTCTACCACCTTTTTGAAATTCACCTTGACGCTACTAGCCGAAAGCCCATAGTCATCTGCGTGATCCATATATTCTTTTACTTGAGCTGATTTTAGGAGTGCTTTGGTAGGAATACAGCCCCAATTAAGACATATCCCGCCTAGATTTTCTTTTTCCACTATCGCTACATTATAGCCTAATTGTGCGGCACGAATGGCGGCAACATATCCTCCAGGTCCACTTCCAACAATGATGATATCGTATTGCATGATTCTATTTGATTTTTTCAAGAATGAACGCCAAAGATACGAGAAAAAATGTACTTACGAGTGCCTAAAGGTGCCTAAACTTACGAGTTTGCTGCCGCCCTTTAATTAAGTACTTATCGTAAGTACTCTTTTCTCAACCCATGAACCATTTCCAATAAACTTGGTTATAAGCTGACACGGGGTGCCGAACCATGCAATATTGCAACGGCTGAGATGATACCCGCTGAACCTGGCCAAGTAATTTTGGTAAGGAAACCAGCCTTTTCTATATCTCTTTTCCTGTATCCCGTCCAATTGGTTGACTTATGAATAAGTTATTAGGGATATTTTTCTTTTTGTTGTTGGCGGTATCTGGTTTTGCCCAAGGGGTGATTGTGGGTCGTGTGACGGATGTGGATACCCATGAGCCTTTAGGCTTTGCGAATATCTTTATCACCATGCCTGATGGCAAAAACTTAGGGACTTCTACAGATTTGGATGGCAAATATAGCTTAAAAGTAGAGCCAGGTACTTATACGTTGAAAGCTTCTTATGTGGGATTTGTGGCGGATAAATTGACTGTGACAGTAGGTTCCGAAGTGGTGACAGCAGACTTTAATTTAGTGCCTTCAATGAATTTTATTGGATGCCCGATTGTATTGGATATTAGGCCTTATACCGTTCAGAAAATTGCTGAAAAGGATTTGGAAAAAGAGAATCTAGGACAGGATGTGCCGTATTTATTAAAAATGACGCCATCGGCTGTAGTGACTTCTGATGCGGGAGCGGGTGTTGGATATTCGGCGATTCGAGTGCGGGGATCCGATCAAACTAATATCAATGTGACCGTCAACAATATACCGTTAAATGACCCAGAGTCTCATCAAGTATATTGGGTGGATCTGCCAGATATTATGGCTTCGGCTAGTAGTTTGGAAATTGAAAGGGGCGTAGGAACGTCAAAAAATGGCGCAGGAGCTTTTGGTGCAAATATCAATGTAACCACCAAACAGCCTGATACGAAACCAGGTTTTACCCTAGCTTCATCCATCGGCTCTTTCAATACCATCAAAGGTAGTTTGGGGGTTAATACGGGTAAAATTAAAAATAGATTCTCGTTCAATGGGCGTGTAAGTGCCATTAAATCAGCAGGTTATGTCGATAGAGCCGCATCTGATTTAGTGTCTTATTTTCTTTCGGGAAATTACTCCTATGGTAAACACAGCCTGCAGTTGAATACATTTTCGGGGCATGAAATTACGGGGCAGGCTTGGAATGGCGTGCCTATTAATTATATTGATTCATTAAGAACCTACAATTCAGCGGGTACAGGTAAAGCCGGAAGTCCCTATGCTAATGAAGTAGATAATTATACACAAACCCATTACCAAGCGATTTATGGGGGAAGATTTATGGGCTTAGCGGTGAATGCCGCATTGCATTACACCAAAGGATATGGATATTATGAAAATTATAAATCCGAAAAGGGAAGCAAGATGTTTGCTTATAATATTGATCGTTTTCATCCTGTGGATACCGTGCCCAACCACATTAATTTGATTAGAAGAAAATGGCTAGATAATGATTTTTATGGGGGCGTTTTTGATATTAATATTCCTTTGGACAAAATCCGCTTAAAGATGGGTGGGGGATGGAATCAGTATTTGGGCAACCATTATGGGCGTATCGTTTGGTCTGACATTATTCCCGTTCCTTATGATTATGAATACTACCGAAATGATGCCACCAAGACGGATTTTAATGTTTTTGCGAAAGCATCAAAATCTTATGGAAAAATAAATACTTTTGTGGATCTCCAATATCGAAAAGTAGATTATGCCTTTTTGGGCAAAGATCCTGATGGGAATGATTTTCCTGCAAAGGTGCATCACCAATTTTTCAACCCCAAAGCAGGCGTGTCACATCGCTTAAAGGATGGGATTGTCTATGCTACTTTTGCGACAGCGCATCGGGAGCCTAATCGGGGAGATTACAAAGATTCGTCTCCCAATAGTCGTCCAAAAGCAGAGCGTTTGTTAAACTGGGAACTAGGGCTAAGAAAACAAAAATATGGTTTGCGTCAGTTTAATTATGAAGTCAATGCTTACTTTATGAAATATAAAGACCAATTGGTCTTAACAGGGCAATTGAATGATGTGGGAGAGTATGTGCGTACCAATGTACCCAAAAGTTATCGGCTTGGGCTAGAATTGATGGCTAATTATCGTACCGCCAATCACTGGGGCTTCGCTGGTAATGTCACTTTGAGTCAAAATAAAATCGAAGAATTTACGGAATACATCGATAATTGGGATACATGGGCGCAAGAAAAGGTCGTACACAAAAATACAGATTTGGCTTTTTCGCCAGCTTTAATTGGTGCATTGACCATCGAATATTCCATGTTTAATGACCGCTTGAATACCGCCCTTTCGGGAAAATATGTTGGTAAACAATACTTAGATAATACGTCTAATGAGCATACATCGCTGTCCGCTTATTTCTATAATGACCTGAAAATCAATTATTTATTGAAGAAAAATAAAGTAGAATATTTATTAAACTTGAAAGTAAATAACCTGTTTAATCAATTGTACTCGACCAATGGTTGGGCATATCGTTATCGCACCGATAATCCCTATATTGGACCTTATGATCAGTCCGAAACGGGCAATACCTACTCTCAAGTGGGTTTGTATCCACAGGCTGGGGTGAATTATTTGTTGGGGCTGGTGATTAAGTTTTAGGAGTTGGGGGGATTGGGGCGCTCTGCTTTTAGAGCGTTCCTTCGTCACTTTTAGGGTATTGGCGAGCACGTCTTGGGCGGTAGCATTCAACTCTCAACCAGCGAAGTCCGCAGGACAAGCGCTCAACCAGCGAAGCGACTCAACCAACGAAGTCCGAAGGACAAGTGACTCAACCAGCGAAGCGTCTCAACCAACGAAGTCCGCAGGACAAGTGACTCAACCAGCGAAGCGTCTCAACCAACGAAGTCCGAAGGACAAGTGACTCAACCAGCGCAGCGACTCAACCA
>CAYTLX010000092.1:0-7318 GCA_964438645.1 uncultured Saprospiraceae bacterium
TAAAAAAATAGCAAAAACAGGTGCAAAAAGGGCATTTTATGGCAAAAATTAGCGGATACCTAAACAGTTACAAAAAAAAACCAATACTGGGGCAGTATTGGCTTTTTTGAAGAATTGACAAAGGGTTTTATTCTTCTTCTACTTTCACATAGATATTTCCCGATAAGGCATAGTCATCTGGAATATAGATGGTTCGCGCTATTGTTTCGTCACAAATTAAGCCATTTTTGTCCGCTATTTTTCTTACTGTTTTTCCGTTGTCGGAAAGGGTTAAAGAAGTGGTGGCTCGATTTTCAACAAGGGCATAACGTCCATCTTTAATCAGTTGCTCAAAGATGTTTTTGGTGCCATTATAAAAGGCAATGTTGGATTCTACAAGAATATTATCTCCAGGCCAAAACTCTACCTTTATGCTATCCGAAAGGTTGATTTGGATTTGCTTGACCTCATCTAAATCGAAAGCTTCAAAGATAGAACGTTCAATTTGTGCAGATGCCGAAGCAACAGAAAAGATAAGAAAAATCCCAAGAATGAATAAATTTCGCATGAAATGGTTTGGTTTTATTGGTTATTAAGTATTATTTTATCTAGCGTTTTTGGGAGATATTTAGAATAAAAGAACGGTTTTTTTGTCTTATAAGCACATTTTTTTGGGTCGTTAACAATACGTTTGTTACCAGTTATTGGGTCGCATCTTGAATTTTTACGCAATTCGCTAGGATGTGTTCTAATTCATTTAGCGGAAGCATATTGGCACCATCTGATTGTGCAATGCTTGGATTGGGATGCGTTTCAATAAATAAACCATCTGCCCCCGTCGCAATTGCTGCTTTCGCAATGGTGGCTATCATGGTGGGGTTACCTCCTGTAACGCCACTGGTTTGATTGGGTTTTTGGAGCGAATGGGTACAATCCATGACGACATGCGCCCCTAGTTGTTTCATAATGGGAATGTTTCGGTAGTCCACGACCAAATCTTGGTAGCCAAACATAGAACCGCGCTCCGTTAGCATGATTTGGTCATTACCCGAGTCGGTCACTTTTTTTAGTGCAAACTGCATGGAAGCACCACTTAAAAATTGACCTTTTTTTATATTGACCACTTTACCTGTTTGGGCGGCAGCCACCAATAAATCAGTCTGGCGACACAAAAAAGCAGGTATTTGTAGCACATCTACATATTTGGCCGCAAGGGCAGCTTCTGCTGGATTATGAATATCCGTAACAACGGGTACGTCAAAAGTACGCCCCACTTTCGCTAAAATTTTAAGTGCTTTTTCATCACCAATCCCTGTAAAAGAATCTAATCTCGAACGGTTGGCTTTTCGGTAAGATCCTTTGAAAATATAGGGAATTCCGAGCTCATCTGTGATTTTGACGATGGCTTCCGCAATGTCCAAGGCCATCTTTTCTCCTTCGATGGCGCAAGGGCCAGCTAGTAGGAAAAAATGCCCTGTTTCAAGGTGTTTAATTTTGGGTATTTGGTTTAATGGGAATGCCACGCTCATTTTTTGAGCAAAGATAGAAAAAATTGGTGTCTTGGGGGCTTTTTTTGGGACGTTGAAGGAGTTGAGAGTTGAGTCGCTGCGCTGGTTGAGTCGCTTGTCCTGCGGACGTCGCTGGTTGAGCGCTTCGCTGGTTGAGTCGCTTGTCCTACGGACGTCGCTGGTTGAGTCGCTTCGCTGGTTGAGTTGCTTGTCCTACGGACGTCGCTGGTTGAGTCGCTTCGCTGGTTGAGTCGCTTGTCCTACGGACGTCGCTGGTTGAGCGCTGCGCTGGTTGAGAAGTTGAAACTGCCACCCGAGACGTGCTCACGTAATACCCCTAAAGTGACGAAGGAACGCCCTAAAGGCAAGGCCGCCCCAAAAGCGAAGTGCCCTAAAGGCAAAGCCGCCCTAATACTTCAAATAATTATTTTTTGAGAATCCAAGCGCTAGTGTGGTAGGTCTCACTTAGGTCTTCTAAGTGGTGCTTGATGTCATAGACAGATTGATAAGGAAAAATGACACCCACTCTCCAGTTTTTGCCTTTTTTGTCCTTGTATGGCGCATAACCTTGGTCGAGTAGTTTCTGAATCATCTTTCCAGCATTCCTTTTGGTTGAAAAGGTGCCCGCAATGATGATGCATTCATTGGTATTTAGGATGCGTGCTTTGGTTTCTTGAACATTAAGCTCGTCTTCCACTTCTATGGCGGGTTGAGCTCTTTCGTTGGTTGGCTGCTTTTCTTCGGTGTCAATATTGGTTATCTCATCCATAAGAGCCGTTGGAGACGGTAGGATAGAGGAGGGCTTTTTATTGACATGAATGGTTTGGGCGATGGGTGTAGGATTATTCTGGATATTGCGCTTGACCAAAAAATAAACATTGATAGAAATAAAAGTAAAAGCAACGATGGTCAACAAAGTCAATGATGCCGCACTCATCCTTCTTCTTTGGAAGAACGGCTTTTTTACTTGTTTTTTGGGTGGGGAGACGATACTTTTGGAAATAGGCGCATACTTTACATCAGGCAAAGCATAGTTGGCTCTTGTAAAATTAAAAGTAGTCGGCAGAAAAGCAATTGCATCATCTTGATCTAGAAAAAGCTTACCAATCCCATCAAGGTAAACAATTTCTCTTTGCTCTAGATTGGTTTTGATGTCTCTTACAAACTGCGTAATCTCTAATTCTGCTTTTTCATCAGAATAGCCAAAATGATTGGTTAAGACGAGCTTTAGGAGCTTATCGTCTGGCTGGATGATTGGGTTAAAAAGTACTTCACTCCCAGGTGGGTGTATTTTGCCACTTACGGGGTCAATTTTGGCAGATTGTTGCTTTAGCTCAAAGGAACCAAAGGCAGGAATAGTGATGAATTCCTGTTCAAAAAGTAAATGGTTTAGACTTTTTATTATTGCCGTGTTCATTGTGTGTAAGCCGTTTGTAGCACAAAAATAAGCGCTATTTCTTTTAATGTCAACGAATTATACCCTGTTTTAAGTATAATTTCAAATTATGAAGCATAAATGTACTGATTGTTAGTGAGTTACAAATTAGTGTTTGCGAATTTTTTCTAATTTGTCTTGTCACTTTTCTGTCACTTTTCTGTCACTTTCTAATGCTACGTAAAAAAACATAATTTGTTTCTTACTAGCTTTCTGGTAGAAAACAAATTAGGATTTAGGAATATCTAACTTCTTATCTGTATCAATGGTTGCGAGTGTATAATGTTATTTTTCGGGACGCATTTGTGGGAAGAAAAGCACTTCTTGTATCGAAGGTTGGTTGGTCATAATCATAGCTAGACGATCAATCCCAATGCCAATTCCTGCCGTTGGGGGCATCCCAAATTCTAACGCTCTCAAAAAGTCTTCATCTAGCTGCATCGCTTCTTCATCTCCACGTTTTCCAAGCTTCAGTTGATCTTCAAAACGTGCTCTTTGGTCAATAGGGTCATTCAACTCTGAAAAAGCATTGGCAATTTCTTTTGAGTTACATATCAACTCAAAACGCTCGACTAGCCCTTCTTGACTACGATGCTTTTTGGCCAAAGGGCTCATTTCTAGCGGATAATCTGTGATAAAGGTGGGCTGAATCAACTTTCCTTCACAGTTTTCACCAAATATCTCATCAATCAGCTTGCCTTTTCCCATGCTGTCGTCAATGGGGACGTGTAGGTCTTTGGCTGTTTTCCGCAAGGCCGCTTCATCCATTTCAGAAATATCAATTCCTGTATATTCTTCAATCGCTTCAAACATCGTGTATCGCTTATACGGTGCCTTGAAGTCAATGAGGTTATCCCCAACTTTGACTTTCGTGCTTCCGTGTAAGGCGATGGCTACTTTTTCAAGCATTTTTTCTGTAAAGTCCATAAGCCAATAGACATCCTTGTAGGCGACATAAAGCTCCATTAAGGTAAATTCGGGATTGTGAAAACGACTCATTCCTTCATTTCGGAAGTCTTTCGCAAATTCAAAAACCCCGTCAAATCCCCCTACAATCAGGCGCTTTAGGTATAATTCATTGGCAATTCGCAAGTAAAGCGGCATGTCTAACGTGTTATGATGCGTCTTAAACGGGCGAGCCGCTGCACCACCATACATAGGCTGTAGGATGGGCGTCTCAACTTCCAAATAACCCGCATCTTCCATGTAATTACGCATGGTGCGCATCATGGTGCTTCTTTTCCGAAAGGTCTCTCGGACTTCTGGATTAACAATTAAATCCACATATCTTTGGCGGTAACGCATTTCTGGATCAGAAAAGGCATCATGTACGTGACCGTCTTCATCTGTTTTGACGATGGGAAGTGGGCGTAGGGCTTTCGCCAAAAAAGTAAATTCTTTGACCCTTACGGAAATCTCTCCTGTTTTGGTTGTAAAAACTTCTCCTTGGACTCCCACAAAATCCCCAATATCTGTATATTTCTTAAAGACTTCATTAAAAATGGTCGTATCGTCACCTACTGCAAGGTTATTGCGATTGAGATACAACTGAATGCGACCCGTAGTGTCTTGTAATTCTACAAAAGCCGCTTTGCCCATGATACGGCGAGACATAATTCGTCCAGCCAACCGCACATCTTGAAGGTTTTCTTTTTCGGGGTCAAATGTTGCTTTAATGTCTTTTGCGAAAGCAGTGACTTGATACCCTTCGGATGGGTAGGGGTTGATACCTAATGCTTTGAGCGCATCAAGGCTTTTTCTTCTTTCTATTTCCTGATCGGATAGTTGCATAGTACGACTAATTTTTTGAAGCGACAAAAGTACGTATAATTGATTCTTTTATTCAATTATTTGGGCATCATTTTTTGTAACTGTGTTTTTTGGTGCTTCAAATACGTTTTTATTGCTTTAGATTGTTCCTGATATTGTCTTTTTTTATTATATTTGCTTAGCTCATCAATCTAAACTTTATTAAAATGATTCTAGTTGTAAAAATAACAATAGTCTTACGTAAGTTATTGACGGTCAATGACCTATGTAGTTTTCATGGCACCATTTTCTTTTTGATGTCCTTTTTTACTTGCTTGCAGTTGCCTGCGGTATATGCTCAATGTCCAATAGTAGAATCATTTATGGTGGATGCCTGCGGGAAAGAGCGCCAAGATGAGTTTTTAGTCATCAATTCAGGAAAAAATGGATTTGGTCTTAGTCAGTTGCAGTTGGACTTTGATGCGAATAACAATAACTTTGGTTCGCTAAATAACGATATTCATATCAATCATGGAAACAATCCGACCACTCCTGCGCCGTGTACCTTGGTTGCTGGGAATGTGTCCTTATTAGGCGGGTGTACGAGCGTAATTGCCGTTGGGGATGGGGATTACATTCCGCCCAATTCGATATTGATTGTACAACTGGGCAACACGGCATCACATGTCTATGATTTTAATGCGTTGTGTGGTTTAGGTGAATGTATTTATGTGACCAAAAATTCTTGTGATAGGACGTCGGGTGTTTTTAGTAATTCTGGAGTTGGAGATAGGACTTTGGTCGTCTCCTTGAGCGATGGAAGTGGCTGCACCCAAACCTGTACTTATGATCGGGCACTGTTGGCGGATAGTGATGGTGCTTATTTTGCGCCAGCCCTTGCGGGAAATATGCAATATGGTAATGGTGGCTGTGGGGTGACGCCCGTGGTTGATGAGCCCATGCCACCAGTAGCCTTTGCAGGAAATGATACGTCCATTTGTGTGAAAGAGCCAATGGTGGTTTATTTGAATGGAGATATTAGTGGGAGCGCAATTAGTGCGATGTGGAGCGGTGGACTAGGGGACTTTAATGATGTCGAGTTATTACAGGCGGAGTATTATCCAACGGATGCAGAAATGAGCCTAGGTAATGTGTCTTTGACTTTGACCACTAATGAGCTCGGTAGCAATGGCTCTTGTCCGTCGGGCAAGTCCACCATTAAAATTGCTTTTGATAGCTTACCCATTGATATTCAGTTAGTTGATGATTATAATGGGTATGGCTTGGCGTGTGATGGTGATTCTAATGGGATGATTCAGGCTTTTGTTTTTGGGGTGCCGCCTTATGATTTTGACTGGAATCAAGGGGTGAATAAGAATATAAATTCTAATTTGGTGGCTGGAGAATATCGTGTGTCGGTAGAAGATGCACTTGGTTGTTTGGGCGAAGCAGCGACGACGCTTGCGGCTCCCCCTAGAGTAGAGGTTATGTTGGATGCTTTTCCAGAAGGGTGCAATGGAGAATTAGGGCAAATAAGGGTAGAACAAATAGAGGGCGGGCTTCCACCTTTTCACTTGTTTTTGGATGGAGCATTTCAAGCGACTTATCAAAATGGGGCATTAAATTTTGTGAAAAAATTGGCTGCGGGCACTCATTATTTAGAAGTGGAAGATGGCAATCAATGTACAGATGGAGTTGATTTTGATATTAATGCGGGCTATGATTTTGAAGTGGATTTGGGCCCAGATGTGCTTATTCCGCAAGGAGAAGAAGTGACGGTTACCCTAAATTATGAGCAAAGTTCAACGCTAGATAGTATTATTTGGCGTATAGATACAATATTGGGTTGTTCTCATTGTACTTCTATTACACGAGCGCCACTTTTTTCCGAAAGGGTCAACATCGAAGTCACGGATAGCAAGGGCTGCATCGCTAGGGACGAAATGCAGATATTTGTCCAACAAACAGGGCTTTACATACCCAACGTCTTTAGCCCAAACGGGGATGGGATTAATGACTATTTGACTATCTTTCCGTCAGATCAAGTCGCTAAAATTGATTATTTCGCTTTGTATGATCGCTCAGGCAATGAGATTTTGCACCTTAAAGATGAAGAAGCTCGCCCGACTATGGATATTTGGGATGGTTATTTTAAGGGAAAATTGATGGTATCTCAAGCACTAATTTATTCTATTCGCGCAAGCTTTAAGGATCATCGAACGGAAGAATTTTACGGAAGTATTACCCTGCTTCGTTAAGAAATGATTAAATTTTTGTGTTAGCTCCTTGTCTCTTTAGTACTTGTTGTAAAAATAAAGCCTGTTTATTGCAGATAATCCCCAGTAAAAGGCAGCAAAAAGCCATAAAATAGGCTCTTAAGAACGAGGGTTGGTGTAGTAGTTTTTTTTCTATTGCTAAAAATACCCCCATCATAGTAATGGATTGTACCAGAATTGTTTACAATACCGTTATATTTGCATGTCTCAAACTCTTAACCAATTATTACACGCACTTACATTATGACAAAATATTATCTTTTGCTCATGCTCCTTATGGGCTCTGTTTTGCTTTTTGGACAAGGCATGATTGTCAATGAAGCTTCGCAGGGTACAAATGGAAGCACCAGTGAAAACTATGAATTAGTGGT
>CAYTLX010000093.1:0-7315 GCA_964438645.1 uncultured Saprospiraceae bacterium
GGGAGTCCAGCCAAATGGTGACAGGGCCATCATTAATTATCCCTATCTGCATATCAGCTCCAAATTGCCCGCTTCCGACATAATCAATCTCTTGACTCAAATAATGAATAAACCCTTCATAAAGGGGGATGGCTTGACTCGGTCTAGCGGCTTTGATAAAAGAAGGACGATTCCCTTTTTTGGTGGACGCATGGAGCGTAAATTGACTAATGACTAAAATCTGCCCACCAATATCTTTTACCGAAAGGTTCATCTTGTCTTCTTCGTCACTAAAGATACGCATATTGATGATTTTGCGAACCAACCACTCTACGTCGGATTGGTCATCGGCATTCTCGACACCTAACAAAATAAGTAATCCTTGATCAATCTTGTCGCACATCGCGCCATCAATCGACACAGAAGCGTGACTGACTCTTTGAATTAATGCTCTCATGGGGATTTAACTGTTAGGCTATCTATTTGTTTAAGATTGTAAGCAACTATGAAAATAAATCAGGAATCTCGGGCATCTCCACATGGTTTTCGGGCTCATCATAGGTGGTAGCATTAAGCTGGGCAGTTACAGGGTAACTTTTCAGGCGATCTGCTTCTAATGTACCTAAAATCCTTTTTATTTCGGGCAAGTTTATATTTCCGAGCCAAGCGGCTTGTTTTTCTTTAGTATCGAGTATAACGGGCATCCTAGAGTGGATATGCGCAACATCAGGACTAGAAGGAGCAGTAATAATCGAAAAAGTTTTTACCCAATATCCATCTTGGTTCCAAGCATCCCAAATACCCGCCATGACCATTAAAGGCTGATTATTCAGCATGATTCGATAGGGTCTTTTTTGCGTTCCGTATTGCTTCCATTCATAATAACTATCCGCCAATACCAAGCATCTTTTTTCTCTAATTGGCATCCGAAAAGACGGCTTAGCTTCAATGCCTTCCATGCGTGCATTGATGAGTTTTCCCTTATTTTTGCCATCATTCGACCAATAGGGCACAAGTCCCCAAGCAAGATATTGGAGCTTTTGGGGTTGGTCGTTGGTGATGACAAAGGCATGTTGAGTGGGCGCAATATTGTAGCTTGTACGCCACAAATGCGCTATTTCAACGTTGTTAAAATGCTCTTTTACTTGTCCTTCCGATAAGGCAAATGAATACCTACCACACATATTTTAATGTTTTGGTTGGGTAAATATATGAATTTTGTTGGTATTATAGTTGGGAAATGGTATCTTTGGTGGTTGTGGAAGCAATATTTTTTTTGAAGCGTAGCATAGCTGCATGAGAAAAAATAGCTAAAACAGGTGCGAAAAGGATATTATGTGGCAAAAATTTGCCCTATCAACACAGTTGCAAAAGAAAAAAGAATGATGGCAAAAACACCTAAGCCGCCCTATTATGCCGTGATATTTACGTCTATTCGAACGGCAGACGATGAAGGGTATAATGATATGTCGGAGCGCATGATAGCGCTTGCGCAAAAACAAGAAGGCTTCTTGGGTGTAGAATCTGCCCGAGAGAAAGTGGGTATCACCGTGTCATATTGGCGTGATTTGGCGGCTATATCCAAATGGAAAGCCCATGCCGAGCATCAGCTTGCGCAAAAAAAAGGCCAATCAAATTGGTATGCCAGCTATCAGGTTAGGATTGCCTTAGTAGAACGTGACTATGCCTTTTGAGTGTAGTCACGTTTTGAATCTTGGTTGAATTACTTCTTAAAGACTTTATAAATGCCTGTTTTATCCTTAAGCTGAACGCTAAGAAAGTAAACCCCTGAGTCTAAGTTAGAAAGGTCAATGTCGGTTGCATTCGTCAAAGGGCGAGCATATTTGACTTGTTGTCCTAAAGTATTCAAAATGCTCAAAGAAACAATATTCTCGGGAGCCTTTAAGGTGAGTAGATCTCCTACGGGGTTAGGAAAAATATGAACATCATGAGCGCCAAGTACTTCTTCTGAAGCAACAACATCACACACTCCAAATTCAATATTTCCAACAAATTCATAGTTATTTCCTTCAAGCTCTATTTTCGTAATCGGCTCATCAGCAATAAAGCCTAAAAATACAGCTCCTGCTCCAGGTAAATCTTCTAAATTGACGCTGTCAATCAGCCCCGAAGTCCCAAAAATTCTAAAGGTAGCGTAAGTAGAAAAGACCCAGCTATAATTTAGCCCCACTCGGTTTATGTTCCCACCAGGGAATTTAACGATAACAAATGATTCACCTTGATTTGCGCCCACCGCATCAATCGTATCTGCTCCAAACTCCTTAGGAGAATACACCATGTACTCATTGCCAGGTATGTTGGTATTGGAAGACGTCAAGACAATTCCTTCTTGAATTTCTCCTGCTGGAAAGCAGTCATTTCCAAGGGATGATATATCTCCTGCGCATGATGTCGCTTTAGTTGTGTCGCTCGGGCCTCCTGCAAAATCTTCCAGTACTAGACTTCCCGTACAGGCCGCCTTAAAAGAAGCTCTATCTTCAAAATAAGTAATGGCGCCACTAGGGCTTAAAAAGTCTGCTTTCTGCACCTTGAAACTGCCATCTTTGACCTTTAAGTCCGTAACTTGAGTAAATGTTTGTTGAGCTAGCAGACTACTACTTGCAAATAGAAAGAAAATGAAAAATGCTTTCATCTGGATATAGTTTTATGATTTGTGTCCTACCTTTTGGGTATTAAGAAGCGGCGAAGGTAAAGGGTATTCCGAAAACTATACAAGTAAATTGGATGTTTTTTTGCAACTGTTTTCCCCTATTTTTAGGGTGACGCAAAATTTTCTATTTATCGCATTTGTCAACCCCTTCTTATTCCCCTTACAAGTGGGAACGGTATGGCAAATAGTAAATTTTACTTAGCACCTACTAAGTTTGGCTAGAACGACTCGAAAGAGCCTATGAACGCTAGGTAGTAGCCTTTGGACAAAAATAGGGAACAAAGCCAATTTCAAAAAGGCATTTTAAAAAACCACTTGAAACGACGAAGCCCTACTATAGCGCATTGTTTTTTCGGAGTGGACTCAAGTATTCCATCTTTAGGATTTTTCCTAATTCAAAGGAATCCGAATTTGATATTCCTTGTGTTTACGGTTGGTCAGGGAAGTTCCTTTGATCCAAGGATTATAGACCTTTAGTTGGCGGTAGCTCATGCCGTGTTTTTTTGCGAAAGCCGCCCAACTAGAAACTGGGCTATCAACGACAATTACCGAGTAAGCAGGCAAGTCAGTATATTTTTGCTCTGGCGAGATGTGATAGCCATAAGTCTCAGGGTTTTCCATAATTTCTTTATTGGCGATAATCCTAAAGAAATAACGCATCGTCTCCTTATTCAAGTTCAAATCATAGAGCGTCTTACCTTTTTGCTTTTGTAAGGTCTTTTTGAGACGTGGTCCACCCATATTATAAGCAGATGTCGCCAAAGGCCACGAGCCAAATTGGTCATGATAATGCTTTAGGTACTTACAAGCTGCTTCAGTCGCTTTTTCTAAATTATTTCTTTCATCTACTTCTTTGTTGATTTCTAGTCCATAATATGCCCCCGTTCCTTTCATAAACTGCCAAATACCTTTTGCGCCAGCACCAGAAGTGGCATTTGCTAAGGAGCTTTCGGTTACTGCCAAGTATTTTAGGTCGTTAGGCAATCCATGCTTCTCCAAAATAGGCTCAATCACTGGAAAAACCCGTTGTGCCCTTTTTATCGCAAGAATAGTACTCGTATGGTGATAGGCAATATGCAAAATCTCTCTGTCCAATCTTTCATAAACATCTTGGTCTTCCATAGGCAGGCGCTCGTCCGCAAAGTAAAAATCTTTGTTGATGTCGAATGCGGTAACAGTGGCTACGCCATTTTGAGTTACATTGGTTGTGGCAAGGGATGTGCTATCACTCGTTTCTACTTTGTTTTCTGGTAAGTAAGAAGAAAATAAAAGCAGCAAAAAAGCAGCAGTGACAACGAGACTGTAATAGCCAATACGATTTTTCATAATTAATATTTTTGCGGGAGAGCTAGTCCACAGTGTTTCACGATAAAAAACATGCCAAAGAGGGCATATTGGGCTGTTTTCGGAAGTATTGTTTAACTAAGTAGCACTTGGGTGGTCTCTTAACGAAAAAAGAGTAGCATTTAATTGCTTGTTTTACCAAATAGTCCGCTTAGATGTTGCAAGTTGTACAATGAATCAAACACAAAATGCAGCCAATAGACTACAAATATATTTATTTTTCGGATAAGTTACAAGTCGCTAGGGTCAATACTAGCTTTTTTCGGCAACGAGCTACAAGCCACAGTAAAGCATCGTTAAAACAAAAATTGTAACTGTTTAGGTCACTACAAAAGGCTACATTCCAATAACAATGGGGTTTTTTATGTGCCGAAAATTGAGTAATATTTTTATCTTTGTGGAAAAGGCTACTTTGCCAAGTTATACTGTGTCATCGCATTGCATAGTAGATTGGGATATCTTAGATGTATCTCGAGCACAGTTCTAGTTTTGCCCATAGTTTTTGGGTTTAATCTTATCAAGCACCATGAAAAAGAAAATATTTATCACAGGAGGGACAGGTTTTTTGGGTCAAGAAATTATTAGACGACTTAAAAAAGAAAACATTGAACTAAAAGGAATTGCCCGTTCTGAAAAGTCGATGGTTAAATTAAAAAATAATGGAGTTGCTCCTGTATTGGGTAGCTTAGAAAATATAGCCAAATGGGAGGATGAATTAAAGGGTCAAGACGTGGTGATACATTGTGCTGCACCAGTAGAGTTTTGGGGTAAGTGGAGTAAGTACCAAAAAGGTATCGTGGATGCAACAAAAAGTATATTTGAAGCAAGCGAAAAAAATGGAGTGAAACAATTTATTTTTATCAGTTCAGAAAGTGTATTACAAAACAAAAAAGACTTATTGAACATCAATGAAAGCGAGCCTTATCCCAAAGAACCCAACTCTTTTTATGGTAAATCTAAAATGATTGCTGAAAAATACCTTCTTCATGCAGAAACTAATATGAATAGCATCATATTGAGACCTACTTTTATATGGGGTAAAGGGGTAAAAGCTCTTGATACTATAGTTGATAAAATTAAGTCAAATGACTTTATGTGGATTGACAAGGGTAGAGCTATGTTTGAGATGGTTCATGTTAAAAATGTTGCGGAAGCGGTGTTTCTTTCTATCAAAAATGGAGAGGATAAGGACAAAGAAATCTATTTTGTTACGGATGACAATTCACAACCTGTCCGTACTTTTTTAACAAAATTAATAAAAACACAAGGTATTGTGCCTCCTAAAAAAAGTATACCTAAATGGTTGGCGCTTACTTTAGCGAATTTAATAGAGGGGACTTGGAAGCTTTTTAACTTTCAATCAACTCCTATGATTACAAGATTTGATGTGGCATTTGTTGCAATGGCTAGAAAATACGATATTTCAAAAATTCAAAAAGACCTAGGTTATAATCCTATTATCAGTGAAAAGGAGGGAGAAAAAGAGATGAGCTTAAGCAAAAAATAGGACTAAAAAGGGTATTTTGTACCAAAATTGGTTTTTGCCTGCCGAATCTTCGAGTTTCAGAAGTTAGATCTTACTTAGGTCGCTTATAAATCGGCACCGTAGAGCAAGGCTCACCAAACATGATGCTTTGTACATGCGGTTTTAGGAGACGTGTCAATTCCATATAAGCAGAAGGAGGAACGGGCTTTTTGCCGCAGCCTTTTAGGATTATTTTACCATCTTTGTGGGGTGTGATGTCGTATTTTGCAAGAAAATCTCGGTAGTAAGCGGCTACATACTCGTCCTTAGTGCCGTGATAGACGGCTTTCGCAAAATTACTAGACGCAATCCCAATAAGCATATAAGCCCACATCGGTATAATCGCGTCCGCAGAGTTAAAAACCAATAAAACCCCATCCTTGTATTGCGACCAATCATGTTCCGCTACGGCCTGACGAAAATCCTTTTCTCTTAGAATCAACCCCCGAAAAAGGTAGTCTTTTAGGTCAAATTCATGCAAAGTGTCTTGCGGATAGAAATGCTCTAGATTAATCGTGAAAAGATCACTTTTCTCCACCTTGTTCACTAAAGGCTTTATGGGGCTGAATTTTTGGCTTTTTTCTATTTTCATGATTTCATTGACTGTCGTGGTCTATTGTAACACACAACTGCTTATTTGGTTGTTTGTTATCCATTACTCGCTTCAAATCTTAATCAATCTCGGGCTAGATTCATTACTCTACTGGAATACTCCAATTTTTGGGATGCTTTATGGTATATCGCAATTGAAACGATTCTTTAGAATAGGGGTTAACTTCTGATTGCCACCTTACTTCGCCCGTCGTCTCATTAAAATCTGCTGCCCCATATTTGATTTCAGTTACTTCGATTTTACTCTTTCGAGAAATAGGAACTTGGTCAAAAACTAAGATGTGGACGGGGATTGACTTATTGTTCTTAATTTCGGTCTTCCATGCTTTTTTGATGATTTTCTTGGCTCCTAAAAAGCGTTTATTGGATTTGTCTTTGATGTTGGTTCGTGTAACTGCAATCGCCTTGTCCTTTCCGAGAGATAGCTTTAAGGTGTCATTCGTGGAAGTGGCACTAATCAATGCTTTACCCACATAGGTGTTTTCAAAGTAAAGGTTGCTTTCTCCATCCAATAATTGATACTGCTCCCAATCGGTGATGTATGCCATCAAATAGGCGGCTAACTCTAGCTTGGGTACAATCTGATATTCATAGGTAGCTGGCATCTCAAAATGGCGCATTTCGATAACTTGAGATTTAGGCTTAGACAAAATGGTGTAAGGCGTTTTTATGTCAAATTCCAAGCTGGTCGTATTGGTGGTCATATCCATCTGAATGGGCTTAGACGCAGTGGGCATGGCTTTCTTTTTCTTATCTCGATTTTTGAATAATCCTATAGACGGCTTTTTGTTGGATGCCCCTGTTCGGACACTACTTGATACGACAACAACTTCAGATATTTCAACCATTTCTTGCAGTGCAATGTTCATTCTAGCAGAATTTACAGGCATGCTTTGGGATGTATAGCCGAGATAAGAAATCTCCAAATATTGTTTGCCAGGTGGCACCGTGATGTCATATCGGCCATCCATATCTGTCGTAGTGCCGATGGTCGTTCCCGTAACCAAAATGCTTGCACCATACAATGGCTCTCCTTGTTCATCGGTGATTATACCTGCAACACGAGTCGCTTTGTTACGCTGAGTTTGTGGTTTGTACTCTCCTAAATAAAAAGGGCTTAGTATGGGTCTATCTCCTGCATCTGTTGGTGTCGCATTGGAAAAAGTCAACCATACATTCTTCCA
>CAYTLX010000094.1:0-7236 GCA_964438645.1 uncultured Saprospiraceae bacterium
CTACGTGATAAAAATATGGCAAAAACAGACGCAAAAAGGGCATTTTATGGCAAAAATTTGTGGGCATCTTAATAGTTACTACAACTTTTCCATAATATTTTTTACTTTTGCGACCGCATTTTTCTTTTTTTCTTCGTTATACATACTGGATAACCGATTTATCCTTAACATTTTACGAAAGTAAACTGCAGCAATAGCAGAAAATAACCACTAAATGTCTGTAAAAGTAGAAGGACTTACCAAAATCTATGGCACTCAACGTGCTGTTGACAATGTATCTTTTGAAGTAGGCGAAGGTCAAATCCTTGGTTTTTTGGGCCCTAATGGTGCTGGTAAATCCACCACCATGAAGATGATTACTAGTTTTATTCCACCTACTGAAGGCAATATTGAAGTTTGTGGAATTAATACGAACGAAGACCCGATGGCCATTCGCCAAAAAATAGGCTACCTACCCGAGCACAATCCACTATACTTGGATATGTATGTCAAAGAATATCTGAGATTTGTCGCAGGACTTCATCAGCTACCCAACAAATCCGCCATCGTCGCCAATATCATAGAAAGAGTGGGTCTAACCCTAGAACAAAACAAAAAAATAGGCATGCTCTCCAAAGGCTATCGCCAGCGGGTCGGTTTGGCGCAAGCCCTGATACATGACCCTGAAGTATTGATTTTGGATGAGCCGACTTCGGGACTTGACCCCAATCAATTAGTCGATATCAGAAATCTTATCAAAACCGTTGGGCAAGAAAAAACGGTGATTCTCTCGACTCATATCATGCAGGAAGTACAGGCGATGTGCGACCGCGTAGTCATCATCAACAAAGGAAAACTGGTCGCCGATGACCCTATCGAGAAGCTTTCTTCAAGGATAGCTGGCGAATCTATTATCACCGTTGGATTCAAGAGTAATGTCTCCAAAACCGCATTAGAGCAGATTGCAGGAGCCAAACAGGTGGAGCTACTAGACGATGGACGCTTTCATATTTTTGCAAAATCTAAGGTAGATTTGCGAGAAGACATCTTCCACCTTGCGGTAAAAAACAATTGGGTCATCTTAGAAATGTCGAAGGACAGCCATAGTGTTGAAGACGTATTCCATAAGCTTACGCAAAAACAAACCACCCATGATTAGTTTATTTTTTAAAGAAATCAACTCCTTTTTTAGCTCTGTCATTGGCTATGTGGTGATGGCGGTATTTTTGCTAGCCATCGGTTTGTTGATGTGGGTATTCCCTGATTTTAGCATCATCGGCTACAAATACGCTACTCTTGACCAGTTGTTTGATGTTGCTCCGATGGTTTTTCTATTTCTTATTCCAGCCATCACCATGCGCTCCATTGCAGAAGAGCGCAATCAAGGCACCATTGAATTTTTGGAAACCAAGCCACTGACAGATTTAGAAATCGTCTTAGCTAAGTTTTTTGCAGGATGGGTCTTGGTGGGTATTACGCTTGTGCCTACCCTACTTTTTTATTATTCTGTATATCAATTAGGTTTGCCGAAAGGCAATCTAGATTCAGGAGCGATATGGGGTTCTTACATGGGTTTATTTCTATTGGGTGGTATTTTTACGGCGATAGGCATATTTGCTTCTTCCTTAACCAAAAACCAAATCGTCGCTTTTTTATTGGCAGCCTTACTCGCTTTTATCTTTTACTGGGGCTTTGATTTTATGAGTAGGATGCCTTCGTTTGTCGGAAAAATCGATGATATTATCCAGACATTTGGCATCGAATATCACTACCAACAGGTTAGTCGTGGCGTGATTGATAGCCGAAATATGATCTACTTTTTTTCTGTCATTGCCGCCTTTATCGGGGCCGCACAATTGAGTCTCGAAAAAAGGGGCTGGTAAACGATGACAAAAGAAGCAAAGAAAATGAAAAGAACAAAGAAAACTAAAGCACAATCATTGTTGAATTACGCCCTGTTTATTGGGGTGTTGATACTCATCAATGTGATTGGCAACTATTACTATGGACGGATAGATTTGACAGAAGAGAAGCGTTTTACACTGACACCTGCCACCAAAAATCTGCTCAAAAGCCTAGACAATGATGTGACAGTAGAAATATTGTTAGACGGCGAGTTCCCTGCGGGATTCAAGCGATTGCAGAAAGGCACAAAGGAAATATTGCAAGACTTTCGGGCTAATTCTTCCTTTATTCACTTCTATTTTAATGACCCTAATATTGGCAGTGTAGAAGAAATAAACGAAACCCGAAAAGCCCTTTCCGAAAGGGGCATCTCCCCCGTCAGACTCATGGTCAAAGATAAAGATGGCTCTTCCGAAAAATTGATTTATCCCGTTGCTGTCATACATTATGGATCTAGAGCGACTATTGTCAACCTTTTAGAGAACTCTAACCCTTCCCTAAATCCCGAAATCGCCCTCAACAACTCCATCAGCCTACTAGAATACAAAATTGCCAGTGCCATCCAAAAACTAAAAGCCAACAGCAAGCCCAATATTGTCTTTCTCCAAGGGCATGGCGAGCTCCCTGCTTTGGCTTTTAAGGATTTGGACATGACGCTTTCAAAAAATGCAAATGTGGCTTTTCTCAACATTGACACCATGGTGGTCTTGCCCAAGCAAATTGATATAGTGATGATTGCGAGACCACAAGGCGCTTTTTCTGAAAAGGAAAAATTTGTATTAGACCAATACATCATGAATGGCGGTAAGGTCATTTGGATGATTGACAAGCTCGTCGTTAGCCTTGACAGCCTAGGTCATACCGGCAAGTACGTCCCCTATGACTACCAACTAAATCTACGCGACCAATTATTCAAATATGGTGTCAGAATCCAACCCAATATGGTTCTGGATTTAGAGTGTGCCCGTATCCCTTTGAGAGTTGGACAAGTAGGTAACGCCCCACAATTAGACCTATTTGGCTGGTACTATTGGCCCACTGTCCTACCAGCGAGCACCAATCCAATTGTCAAAAGCTTAGACCGAGTATGGATGAGATTTGGCAGCACGATAGACACCCTAAAAACCAAAACAAACATAAAAAAAACAGTGCTATTGGCATCGTCAAAATATAGCCGAACGCAATTCATCCCCACCGAAATCGGATTCGAGATACTCCGATACAAACCCAAACCTGAAAAATTCAACAAAGGACCACAGCCCATGGCTGTCCTTTTAGAAGGTGAATTTCCGTCATTATTTGAAGACAGAGTGAGCCAAGAGATGCAACGCGGGCTTGATAGTTTGAAATATACCTTCCGTCCAAGAAGCGTTTCCACCAAAATGATCGTTATATCAGACGGAGACATTATTCGCAATGACGTGAACTATCGTACCAAGGCGCATGAACCTTTAGGACTCAACAGATTTGAAAAATCAGGAATTACATACGCCAATAAAGATTTCATTCTGAACGCAGTAGAATATTTATTGGAAGATAAAGGCATTATTTCCGCAAGGTCAAAAGATGTAAAGCTCAGACTGCTAGATACGGTCAAAGCAGAAAAGGAAAAAACAAAATGGCAATTGATCAACATTGTGCTTCCTTTGGTTTTATTAGCTCTTGGTGGGCTCGTGTATGGATTTATTCGGCGGCGGAGATTTGGTGCGTAACTTTTTATTGGTCTTTATTGGTCTTTGTTGGTCTTTGGTGGTCTTTGGTGGTCTTTGGTGCGCTCCTGCGTCGCTGTTGGTCTTTGGTGCTACCGCAGCGACTTACATCTGCGACGTGTACGCTTAGTGCGTAAGTCGCTGCGGTAGCACCAAAGGGCGTAGCCCGTCCCAAAGACCAAAGCGAAGCGTCCTAAAGACCTATTTCAAAGACCAAAGCGAAGCGTCCTAAAGACAAAATAAAAAAAAACATGAAAAAAACAATACTACTACTACTATTACTTTTGGCTCTAGGAGCAGGAGCATGGTATGTCAAAAAATCAGACAAAAAGAATCAAATGCCAGCAAGCACATCGCTTTATGCCATAGATGATATATCGAGAGTTTATAAGGCTGGACTAATCTACCCTGACGGCAAAAAGGTAAAGTTGGAACGCACCAAAGACGGATGGCTGTACAATGGTCGAAAAGGCAACGAAAGTGTCATAAATACACTCCTAAACACCGTCAAAAAGCAACGAATATTATACGCCACCCCAGCTTCACTAAAACAAACCATGCTAAAGAGTCTCGCAACCAATAAGGTCAAAGTCGAGCTTTATGATAAAGATGACCAATTGCTTCAGTTATTTTATGTAGGCGCACCTGGCAACGATGGCAATAGCACCTACTTTATCAAAGAAGGTTCTAACGAGCCACATCTTGTGGGGGTTCCTGGGTTTGTAGGAACGATTGGTAGTAACTACAACCGCCCCGAACAAGATTGGATAAACAAAATTGTCGTAAAACAACAACCAGATAACATTACCGAAGTAAGCCTAGAATATCCCAATTTGAAAAATCACTCCTTTAAGCTTGCGCGAAAAGGCGAACAATTCGAAATTACCCCTTTCTATGATTTCACCCCTAAATTATCCAAATCGCCTAAACTAGGTGCAGGAAAAACCTTCTTATCTTTCTTTGAAAAAATCGGTGCAGAAGCCTATGAACCCAATCTTCAACTCCGAGATTCTCTCCTTAATCTTGTGCCTTTTGCCACACTCAAATACAAAGAAAAAAGCCAAAAAGAACATGTCTTAAAGTTTTACCCTTACATTCCACAAGGCGTAGCGGGAATAGAATATCTTTTGGCGAAAGACCGCGATTCAAATAGCCCAATAGGAGTCAATAGATACTTTGTCATTGATGAAAATAAAGACTGCTTCATGACCCAACATCGAGTTATCGGCAAGCTTTTATGGAAATATGCCGACTTCTTTGAGAAATAATCAAAGTGCACCAGACGTTCAAGGCATTGCAAATTTATTTGCAAAAAACAACGCACAAATTTCTAAGCAAAAAACTAAAATAATGTCCTCACCCCAGCTCCCCAAGCTTACCTATCTACTTCTATTCATACTTGGAGTCGCACTCATCACCCCATCATGTAATGCAACCCGCCAAGGAAGAAGAACCACCTACAAAAAGTCTCCAGCAAAAAATGCCTACCGAAGCGACATCATCAAAGCCGCCAAAAAAAACCTAGGTATCCGATACAAATACGCTGGAAACACCCCAAAAACAGGCTTTGACTGCTCTGGATTCACCAAATATGTATTTGCCAAAAAAGGCATTAATTTACCTAGAGTGTCTAAAGACCAAGCCAAAGTCGGGCGCAGAATCAACCTAAAATACGCAAACAAGGGAGATTTGGTCTTTTTTGGAAAAAGGGGCAAAGTTTCGCATGTAGCCATCGTTTCCGAAAACAAAAAGGGGAATATCTATGTTATTCACAGTACTTCGTCCAAAGGAGTAAAAATTGACAACATTTCTACATCAAAGTACTGGAAACCACGTATCTTGTTCGCTCGAAACGTTTTAGACTCGAATATTTTCGCGAAGAAACACTGAAATGATTGAAAAAATACTCCAATGGTGGAGAAAATTAACTCATAAGAATACACACAAAATGTTGAATTTGATATTATTCGGCCCTCCAGGGTCTGGTAAGGGAACGCAAGCAAAAAAATTAGAAGAAAAATTTAATCTTATCCATATCTCGACGGGGGATTTATTTCGCTACGAAATTGGCAACAGTACCCCACTCGGTCTAAAGGCCAAAGAATATATGGACAAAGGTCAATTAGTACCTGATGAAGTAACCATCGGAATGCTCCAAAATAAAGTGAACAAACACCCCGATGCAGAAGGGTTTATTTTTGATGGTTTTCCACGTACTGTCCCACAGGCGGAAGCACTCGATGCCTTCCTTGCGGAAAAAGATACGGCTATTGCGGGTTTGTTGATGTTGGATGTAGATGATGACGAAGTGGTCGCTAGAATTCTCAACCGTGGTAAAGACTCAGGTCGTTCGGATGACAATGATGAATCCATCATCCGCAATCGTATCAAGGTATTCAATGACCAGACCGCTCCTATTTTTGACCATTACGAGATGTTTGGTAAATCTCAGAAAATCAATGGGATAGGTTCCATCGACGAAATATCGGAAAGACTATCTGACGCTATTTCTGCTCTATAGAGAACTACTCAAACACCACCGCTAAGACCAGTACAGCAGCCAGCATACACGGAATGGAAAGCCAAACAGCCATTTGGCTACACACAGAAAAAACCCAAAATGTCTTCAAACAGAAACTTCGTTGACTACGTAAAAGTCTTTTTTGAATCAGGCAATGGTGGTGCGGGAAGCGTTCACTTTCGTAGGGAGAAGTACGTCCCCAATGGCGGCCCTGACGGTGGAGATGGCGGCAAGGGGGGAAGCATTATCTTACGTGGGAGTGCACAACGCTGGACGCTGCTTGCGCTAAAATGGACTAAACATGTCAAAGCAGAAAGCGGCGGAAACGGCTCTGGAAACAATAGTTTTGGTACAGATGGCAAAGATGTTTATATAGATGTCCCACTAGGCACCGTAGCCAAAGATTTTGAAACAGGAGAAATTCTTTTTGAAATCACCGAAGATAAAGAAGAAAAAGTCCTTTTCAAAGGCGGTCAAGGTGGAAAAGGAAATTCATTCTTTAAATCTTCCACTCATCAAGTACCGAGATATGCCCAACCAGGCGAAGAAAAGGAAGAAGGTTGGATTATTTTAGAACTTAAAGTATTGGCAGACGTCGGGCTGGTTGGTTTTCCAAATGCTGGAAAATCTACCTTACTATCAGTACTTTCGGCGGCAAAACCCAAAATTGCCAACTATCCTTTTACCACTTTAACACCAAATCTGGGCATGGTCTCCTATCGAGATAGCCGTTCATTTATCATTGCGGATATTCCAGGAATCATTGAAAAAGCTCACGAAGGGAAAGGACTTGGCGCTCGATTCCTAAAGCACATCGAACGAAATGCCGTCCTACTCTTTATGATACCCGCTGACTCCGAAAACATCAAAGCGGACTACAAAGTCCTTCTCAACGAGCTCAAAATGTTTAATCCAGAGCTCATGGACAAACCCAAGCTACTAGCCATCACCAAGACGGACCTTATTGACGACGAACTAGAACAAATGCTCAAAGATGAATTACCCGAAGGTATCGAAACACTATTCATTTCTTCCATCGCTCACAAAGGATTAGATGAACTCAAAGATCGACTTTGGCTAGCGATTAATACCTAAGTAAGACGGGCTTTAGCCCGTCTAAAA
>CAYTLX010000095.1:0-7179 GCA_964438645.1 uncultured Saprospiraceae bacterium
GGCAACATCAATTTTATTAAAATTATCCACTTCTGTTTCATAGACAATATTTTCTACTTTGGGGTTGAGCAAATAGCTAACCGCAAGGCCTGCTTCAGCGCTTACCTTGTAATAAGACGATCCGTCTTCGTATTCTACCAACCAATCTTTGTAGTGAAATAAAAGTGGCACTTCGATATAAGGGGTAGAAATGGTGTAGGTTTCAAAGACTTCATCAATCCTAGGTACACGTTTGCTTCCGCGTTGACTATAGAGCATGTCTATGGTGATAGATGTTTTTTCCGAAAGGAAGGCACCACCACGTAAACCCACTAAAAGTCCCGCTTTTCGAAAGCCAGCGGCATTATCCCCATCAATTTGTGATGCATTAAGCCCAACGATTACTCCACCCATAAAACGTTGATCCTGAGCGTGTAAGCTAAAAATAAGAGAAGTTAAAAAGGATAAGGTCAATAAGAATCTATGCATGGCGTCGTGTTTAGGCTGTTGACTACACAAAAGTAATATTTATTTTTGGTAAATGCCCTTTTTGTCCTTGTTTTTGTTATTTTTATCACATAGTAATCTATTGTGCAAGCGTGCAATTGTTCAACTAAATAGCCAGATGGAATTATTGCAGAGACAAAAAATTTCTTTTTGCTTGTCCTTTCGCTCCCCACCTTTCATGTGGGGATACTCGTTTTGCGCTCGTCTTTATTTGTGCGAATTCCTGGTTGGTCTGTGCTTCTTGCCATTTTGGGTTGACCTTTAACCCTTGACCTTGACCTTTCACCTTTTACTAATACCCATAAAATTAACCATGCAGGAAGCTAACCTGCCCAATGCTGTTAAGTACCGATAAGTTACTTATTATTAAGCATCCACTTACCCAATTCTTTGAAAGAGATTTTTTTGCCATAGAGAAGGATGCCGACTCGATAAATCCTTGCAGAAAGCCAAGCAAAAAACCATACGCCTACGATTAGGGACACAACCGAGGCTACGATTTGCCACATCGGCGGATCAAAAGCCAGCCGTGCAGGCATCACGATAGGGGAGAATAAAGGAAATATAGACGCCCAAACGGCCATGGTAGAATTGGGGTCTTTGAGTGCCGCCATCATAATATAAAGGGCGATGATTACGGGCAAAGAAATCGGTAAGGTCAGGGATTGGCTTTCTCCAACATCATCTCCAATCGCCGAACCAACTGCCGCAAAAAGGGACGCATACAAAAAGAATCCACCTAAAAAGTAAAAAACAAATAAGGGCAAAATAAGCCACCAATTTAGGGACATAATTTCATAGGTGATTTGAGTGATTTTGGTATTTCCCGTAAGGAGATCAGGGTTGTTGAGCACTTCTTGAGTCATTTCGGTATGGGGCATGGTGCCTATGGCTCCGCCCATCGCAAAATTAACACCAAACAAAATAACGGGAATTAAGACCATCCAAAATGCCAATTGTGTCAGTCCCACCGCCCCAACACCAAGGATTTTGCCAATCATCAATTCGATGGGCTTGACACTAGACATGATGACTTCGACGATGCGGCTCGTTTTTTCTTCCATTACACTTCGCATAATCATCATGCCATAGACAAAGACCACAATGTACATGATAAAACCCATCATGCCGCCTATACCTGCGGCTATCATACTGGTCATTGTCGAACGGTCTTTACCATTTTTTTTAATAGGCTCGGGGTTGATGGAAACACTTGTTTTGATGATGTCCAGCGTTTTTTGATCAATGTCCAACGTCTTCATTTTATATTTTCGAAGGGCTTTGCCTAGGCGGTTGCTTAATGATTCTGATCGCTCTAAGCCAAGTTGCTTGTCCGAATAATAGAGCGCAGTGATTTTTGATTCTTGGATAGAATCTAATTTTGGGACAAATAAAACGCCGTCATATTTTTTATTTTCAGCTTGTTTTTTTAGTGTTTCTAATGGCTCATCACGAAAAGTGAAAGCAAAAGTTTTTGTGTTTTTAAGATGCTTTTCGAGTGCATGATTGTCATCAAGTACGGCAATCTTAAAAATCTTGCTGTCCGTCTGGGTCATGATATATCCAGATACCCACATGAGTAGTCCGATACCTATGGGCGTCAATATAGTGCCTAAGATAAAACTCTTAGAAGTCACACGAGTAAAATACTCTCTGGCGATGATTAGTTTTACGTTTCGGATGTTCATCTGTTGGGTGTGTTTTGTTCGACTTGATTAATAAATATCTCATTAAAAGTAGGGAGTATCTCTCTAAATGATTGAATATCAACACCTTGCTGCAGTAAGTTTTGGAGAATTACATTACTATTTTCACCTTCCGGCAAATGAAAAACAAGCGTATTGTCTTGGTGGCTGATGATATCCAGCGCTTCGAAATGGCTATTTATTGGGCTCCCAGAATATTTAATTTCGAAATGATTTTGCTTAAAATCCTGTTTGATATCTTTGACATAACCTTCCAAAATATTATTGCCTTGGTTAATAAGTACGATATATTCGCAGATTTCTTCCACCTGTTCCATGCGATGAGTCGAAAAAATAATACTTGCCCCTTCTTTGTGTAATTGACTGATTTCGTCTTTAATCAAATTGGCGTTGATCGGGTCTAGTCCCGAAAAAGGCTCATCAAAAATAAGCAATTTAGGGCGATGGACGACAGTCGAAATAAACTGTATTTTTTGCTGCATACCTTTCGATAAATCCTGAACCTTTTTGTCCCACCAGTCCATGATGTCAAATTTATCCATCCATTTTTGGATTTCGCGTTTCGCTTCCTTGCGGGAAAATCCTTTGAGTTGAGCCAAATAGACCAAATGATGCCCTACTTTCATTTTTTTATACAACCCCCTTTCTTCAGGCATATAGCCAGTCTTTAGGATGTGTTTTCGCGCAAGCGGCTCCCCATCAAATAAAATCTGTCCAGAATCAGGCATTGTAATTGTCGTAATCATCCGAATCAAGGTCGTTTTGCCAGCGCCATTTGGTCCAAGCAATCCCATGATGGAACCTTTAGGCATCTCGAAAGAGACTTTATCGACTGCCAAATGATTACTAAATTGTTTAGTCACTTGATTAATGATGAGCATAGGCTTATTTTTATGCAAGGATAAGCATATTTCGGATAGTTCTTGTCAAATTTCTATGAAGTGGTGCTTTTTTTAGACGGCGTGCCACCAGCCTTGCAAATTCATTTGCAAAAAGGCCTTGTAAATTCATTTGCAAAACAACACCCCCACTACTGCGCCAAATTAAAAGTAGCACTAAAAAAGTAGCCCAACTCATATCGTGTGCGGATAGGAATAGGTTGGTTTTCGGACCCGAAAGAATCATTGACTTGATGGCCTTGGGCCAGTCGAGAAGCTTTGGCGCCCATGAGTCCTGCGCTAATCACGATGCGTTCGGATTTGCCTGCAAAAATAGAAGGCCCTAATAAAAAGGAAGGGGATTTAAAGTCGCCCGACAAAGGGATACCTACACCAAATGAACCCCCGATGGTGATTTGGCGCCCAGTTTGTGGATAAAAATGGATGAGAGTGACCAATAATGGGGTAAACTGATCGCCTGGTTCTGCAAAAATGGTGCTGTCTCGGTTATAGTAATTTTCAATAGGTTTAAAGTAATTACTAAACCCTAGTCCAACACTAGAGTTGACCTTGACACCGCCTTTGACGGGCACTTTGATGTGTCTTTTTTTGAGTAGATTGGGATTCGATTGGGTGCTGTCCTTGCGGAAAATGGAGATTTCAAAATCCATTATATCCCCTTCCGCAGGTGTTGTAAAGCTGTATTCAAATGGATTCAATCTAATCTCCAGGTAATTTCTATAAATATTATCAAAAAGCAAAGGGATATTGATGTTGGGTAAATCGTCTTTGAAAGACTGCGCCATGGAGCTAAAATTTGTTAAATTTTCTTCCGTCTGCGCATAGTATCGAAAATCATGGTTATATTGATTCTGCAAAGTGATGGCCAATGGAATGTCTTCGGAAAAATTCAGGTTTATTTTACGCTCAAAAGAAAGCAACTCAGCATGTTTGTCTGAAAAGTCTGCCGAAAGTCGATCAAATTGGCTCAAATCAGCATGAACCTTACCTTCAAAAGTGGTAAAAAAATCTAGGATATCTGTCAGACTAACTTCCTTCTTGTCGGTTTGAAACAAAGCGCTCATCATTTCCTGTAATAAAGCTTTTCGTTTGTAGGTGGCTATACGTTCATTGAGTTTGATGCTATTGACGTAAGGAGCGGCATATTCGGTCAGCAAAAGGGTGTTTTTATGGTCGATTATTTTTCGTTCAGCTTCGACAAGCTGTCGATTGATTACTTTTAGCTCTGACGAAGTTTGTTGATATTTTTGTTTTATTTGTTGGAGTGCGATAAGTTTTTGTTCATTGGATGCGGTAGCTTGGTCTTTTTTCTTGGATTCGCTTTCTTCTAGCATAATTTCTTTAGATTCTTCGAGTACGTAAGGGGTAATCGGCTTGCGTAATAGACTGGTTTTGTCGGGCATACTCGCATTAGACTGGAAGAAAGTCATAAAATTGCTGGTTTCTTGCCCAAGCATTTTGCCACCGACGAGATTAATGTTTCCGTCGGCTACTTTTTGATTAATTCCCTTTGCAGAAATATTTGCTTCGAGCGTATAGTCATTGAAATTAATGAGCCGGAGCAATACATTTCGGTTCTTTTTGGCGGCAGGTCGTTTGATTAGTACACCACTTGTATCTTTAAAAGTGATTTTGTCGGTGGTTACATCATACTCAATTATAAGGTCTTGCGACAAAAGGAAGAAAGGAGAGAGTAGTAGAAGACCTAGAAGCTTTAGTGTTTTCATTTGGGTTGTTTTTTTGGTGTGTCCGATAAATATAAGGTGTTTTTGGGATATATATCTATCTGTGCATAAGATTTTGCGAAAGCTATAGGTAATTGGTGCAAATAAAAACAAAACATTATTTTTTTTCGTTATATTCAGGAATAACAGGTAAATTTGCCGTTCATTTGCGTTACCTAATTGAGCATAAACGAAAAACAAAGAAATGACAACAGAAACAGAAGAAAGATATCAGGAGAAAAAATCCAATAATATCATTCTACCCATTATCTTGGGATTATTATTACTAGGGATTGGCATCTGGGCTTTTACCCTTAAAGGGAAAAATGCCACCTTACAAACCGAAAAAACGGCGCTATCATCTGAAATGACCAAATTGCAGGATGTTAAAGTGCAACTTAAAGCAAGTGTGGATAGCTTAGAAAATGCCTATACGAGCCTTTCGGAAGAGAATACATCGCTGCAAGGGGATGTTGAAGAAGCCAACCGAAAAGCGAAAAATGCGGGCAGAGCAGCCCGAAAATGGAAACGGAAACTGCAAGAAGCTAATGACAACTCTGCTAGCCTAAGCGCTCAGATTCAGGCTTTGTTGGCTGCCAAAGGAGATTTAGAGTCTTCTATCGTTTCTTTACAAATGCAAAATGACTCATTGCAATCATTGACAGAAACGCTGTCCACTGATTTGGCGCAGTCCCGTGAAGACAAAGAAGCCTTGCAGCGATTAAATGCATCCATTAATGATGAATTAAAGCGTTTGACTTTGGCTAATTTTAAAGCAACGGCATTTAACGTAAGTACCCTACAACGAAATGGGAAGCTCAACGCACGTGCTTGGAGAGTAAAGAAAGTCAAAGTTAGTTTTGATTTGACGAATGTACCCGAAAAATACCAAGGGGTAAGACCCGTTTATATGGTGATTACCGATGAAAAAGCGACCCCTATTAAAGTGGATAAAGTCATCAATGCCACCGTAAAAGTGAATGGGCAAAGTCTTGATATTCAGGCAGTTGAAGCGAAAGAGATAAATATTTCGGATAGTCAGAGATTATCTTTCTCGCATGATTTAGTCAAAAAATTAAAGCGTGGTTATTACCGAGTGGCTGTTTATACGGACATAGGTATGTTGGGCGGAAGCTCATTTAGACTGCGTTAAAGAAATAGATTTAAGCGTTTATAGACTGAGTGGAATCATCTGCTCAGTCTCTTTTTTTTGCTTTTTAAAAATTTAATATGAAACAGGCACTTTTACTTTCCTTCGTTTTATGGCTTGGATTTTCTTCTTGTGTAACCAAAAAAAAGTATTTGGAATTGTCCAATGATAAAACCAATATGGAATCCTTTTATCTGGACTCTGTGGTTGCCTTGCACAATGATATTGAGCTTTGTAAAGAGCGGGAACATGCACTGAATTTAGATTTGGCGGAGCGAAAAGGAGAGAATAATATCTTGGAAAAATTGCGTGGGGAATTGCAAGATCAAATTGATGAATTAGAACTTGAAATTGAGCTAAAAAGCAATCAGTCCGTTTCGTCAAAAAAATCTACTCGCCAAAGAATACAGGAGAAGGAAAATGAAATAAAAGCTTTAAAATCCCAGCTTGCAAGTGTGGATGCGGTTATCCAAAAATATAAGAATCGCTTAGCAGCGTTTGTCGGGGATGCTTCGATGGCTTTTCAGGGATATAGCGATAAGATGGTTCAGGTGTCTTCTCGGGATGATAAAGCGGTGGTGGTACTTTCTGCTAATAGTCTTCTATTTAAACGAGCAACATCCACTTCTTTGAGTGACCGCGGCATGAGTACGGTTCAAAAAATAAGTGACATCATTAAGCAGTATCCAGATTTGGAAATCTATGTCATAGGGCATACAGATAATCGTAAACCTGCCAAATCCTATAAAGATAATTGGTACTTTAGCACACTGCGTGCAGTGACCGTCGTACGAGAGATGACCCAGAAAAATGATGTCAATAATAATCAAGTCTATGCGGTGGGCAAGGCAGAGTTTGCCCCAATCGCTTCTAATGAAACGTCGGATGGACGGGCGCAAAACCACAGAATAGAGATTGTTGCTGTTCCTTTAAGTCGGAGTATGATTCGGGATATTCAGAAAATCACTAAAGTTGCAGAATGACCCTACGGGTATTAGGGCTGCTTGCGCAAAAAAGAGCAAAGGCGTAAGCAAAATTTCCTATTTGCCATACCGTTCCCACTTATAAGGGGAATAAGAAGGGGTTCATAAATGCGATAAATAGGAAATTTTGCGTCACTTTAGAATAACCTAAAAACGAGCAAAGAAGCTAGCAAAAACAATTTTGTCCTTTACGCTTCTTTTTCAAGAGAGATTTAGCGGGTTTTCATGAAA
>CAYTLX010000096.1:0-7162 GCA_964438645.1 uncultured Saprospiraceae bacterium
TTAGCACCAGCATCAAAAAGAAGACTGCTATGTATCTCATTGGTTTTTATTTTTTTACAAATATAGGGTAAAATTTGGTTACTGGTGGCTAGTGGCTAGTTACTGGACGCTAGAGCGTGGCACGTCGAGCCGTAGATAGATAAAATTCGTGTATCGGCAGGTAGATAAAATTCGTGAATTTTATCTACCGATAAATGGATAAAAATGCCTTCCATTTTCTTATTTTTTCACGTGACACTTTCATACTTATTGGCTCATTATTTATGTAAAACCGAATAGTCATATCTTCTGTAATTAAAATATCAGCGATGGTTTCTGCATCTAAAATCGCCTTCAAATTAAAAATAGAGTAATTGTATTCATGCTCATTATTTTCAACCAGTACTTCTGTCTCAGTCTCCGTGGTTGTTTTCTTCTTTTCTTCTTTTTCTGTGACATCTGGCTCCGATTTGGTGGTGGTATTGGTTTTGGTGGTTGTCGATGATTTAGTGGTTTTATCATACTTATCAAAGACATTTACTTGCTGAACATCCAACCGATGAACTCGCTCATTTGCTTTCACAAATACTTGATTATCAGGTACATACCCAATTTCAGCATCAAAGGTAAGAATTAATTCAGGCGGCCCATACCCACCCTGTTTATTCGTTCGATTGGCCTTCAATTTGATTAAAGGATTCTGAAGTCCTACGTCATACTCCCGTGCATAGTAAGACTGCTCAAGGACAATCCTTTCTTCCTGTCTAAACTCATCTTTACTCACACGGATAGTATTCACGTTGCCGCAGGCACTTAAGAAAATTGATAGGGTCAAAAAAAGTAAATGTTTACGCATATTTTTTTCTTTGCAAGGTAAGTGCAATCAGGCTTCACAGCAACCCAAGCCCTAGACTTTAACCAAATTTTAACGTATTTGCATAATGGCCATGCAAATTCATTTGCATAATGGCCGGATGTTAACAAAATGAGCACATAAATAAAGCCCATTTTCTTTGTCATCCCAAAAATAACATCTACCTTTCGGAAAAATTCAAATTATGCTTGATGCGATTGTAAAAAAGGGAATTCCTTTCGGAATCATTATGGCCTTAGCGGGTGTTGCGGTGGACGTTTATTTTCAAGGGGCACTAGAATATAAATTCAATGCACTCAAATTTGTGGGGGTCAGTGTCATTGGTGGTGGATTAATTGGTGTTCTTCTCCATTTTTTAGAGAAAAGGAAATAACCTAATCCAACAGGTATCTTACGGGGACAACGTATCTTACACGTACGGGCTTCCCTTGTTGACGCCCAGGTGTCCATTTCGGCATTTTCTTTAATACCCTGACGGTTTCTTGTCCGCATCCGCCACCGATGTCTCGCAGAATCTTTACTTGGCGGACTGTTCCATCCTTTTCAACCACAAACTCGGCAATGACTCGGCCTTCAATATTGCTTTCTCTAGCGATGGTGGGATATTCAATTTCTTCTGCTAGAAAGGCCAATAATCTTTGAGTAGAACAATCATCTAGCTTGCCCCGTCCACTCTCTTCACAGTCCCCAAATCTTGGCATCTCTTCGACGGCAAAAAAAATCTCTGGCTCTTCCTTTTTCCTTGACTTTTTTACTTTTACTGGTGGCTTTTTCACCGCCTTCTTTACAGGAATACTTACGCTTGCAAATTGGGCTGAATCAACTAAGCCCATCACTTCCTTCGTCTCCACCGCGACTTCAAAGTCAATTTTAACTTCATCAACTAACTTAATATTAGATTTTGCCAATTCTACTTTCACAAACTTTTTCTTATCTTCCTTTTCTAGTATTGTAGGGGGCTGCGCCAATACAACATGCTCCATATCATCAATATCATCAATGATTTTGGGCAAGCCTACATCCTTTACAGGAAATGTCCATTGAAACATTATCAATACAAAAATCAGGGCAATGATAAATCCAATACCAAAACGTTGTGCGTAATTGTCATTCATGATGAGTAAATTTTTAGGTGATATAAAAATTGTGTTGCTTCGCTTTTAGAGCACTTGGGGGGGCAAAATACTAGCTCAACCAATCTAGTAGATGAAATTCGTGAATTTCATCTACTAGTGGGCTCTGCTTCCGAAAGGACAAAAGGATATTTTGACCGAATAATTTTCTTTTGCTTGTCAGACAGTGAATCGTTATAATTTTGCCCATACAAACTCATCGCTTCGACATCCCACAACTCTCTATAAGCTGCTTTTAACTCATTGTAAATCAACAGGTAATGCTTATATTCCGTTGCACGATTATTTTTTAGCGAAATGATGGCCTTATTGGGTGCTGCAGCCAAATCGGGTCTGTTACTAGGATTAGAAATAAATTCTTTTGCTTTTATACGCAAGTCTTTTACATCTATCTGCTCTCCCCTAACCAGCAATTCATTTTTAGCATTTAGCATCACCGAAAAGACATTTCGCTTGGCAATATTATCGGTTACAGGGGGAACATCTGACCAGGCTGGGAGTTTAACAGTAATTCCCATATCAGGATTCATGGTCGTAGTCACCAAGAAAAAAACTAGCAACAAGAAAGCAATATCCGCCATTGAGCTGGCATTTAATTCTGTAGAGATTCTTTTACTCATCACATCTATTTTTGAAATTTTTTAGGTACCCTTTTTTAATTTTACTTTCTGTTTAGATGCTGAAATTTATATTTTTGGTGGAGAAGACAAAATAAAAAAGCCAAAAGGAAATTTCCTTTTGGCTTTTTTAAAAGAAGATCGTACCATAAATCTCATAGACAATACCGAGATTTTATCGACCGATAGGGATGGCCACACCTGCCTTAAAAACCAATGAATTATTTCGATTTTTTGGGGTCAGATTTATTCCTTTAAGCGCTGGCACTGTGACCAAATCCGTTAACCCCGCCTGGTATCTACCTTCTATAATCAAATCACCAAATCCTACATTTACCCGCATCCCTGCTCCACCTATGGCGCTCCATTCTGTTTTGCGAAAGCCTATGTTATTAATGGGAATTTTTACTAATTGCGTACCCAATACACCGACACCTAGGCTGCTATTCAAATATCCTGACATTGCCGCACCGCCAATCAAGTATGCGCCTACAGGCCCTTGGCCCAAATCCACCTGCAACATTACAGGAATCTCATAGTACTTACTTTTCAGATTTGCCGTAAGGCTAAAAGGGATATTGGATGTCTGCTCAAATTGAGATGGGTCAATCTTTACGGCATAATTACGCACCATGTAATTGGCTTCAGTTCGCACGCTCAATGGCCCATACAAAGGAGTTGTGGCAAAGACTCCAACGGTTGTGCCGATGCCTTTATGGATACTCAACACCCCTATTTCTTTGGTTAAAGGCATATTAAATTGACTTGCATTGATACCCCCTAAGATACCAACTTTTACCTGTGCTTGCGCTTGAATGGTCACTAATAAGATGACGGCGATGATTGCATTTCTTAGATTTTTCATTTGCTTATGTTTTTGTGTAAAACGATAAGGCAAAGAAAGGGCAATCAAATGTTAAGGGACGTTAAGACAATGTTAGATATATAATAAAATTGATGTTGTGATGGGATATATGTTAAATTTTATTTTAATGGACTGTTAATTGTGTATAATTGTGGCGGCACCGTACGATACCGCCACAAAAAAATCACCGTTTATCCAATTCAATAATGACGAAAGTACCCGCCTTACCGTTCAATTCGCATTCCAAACCAATGGTTTTACCCGCCTTATAATGCACATTGGTTGCTTGGTCATCCCCGATTACCTGTTCAAATTTATCAAGGTATCTGCTGGCGGGACTAGCGTTAAAAGCCTTATTAGCGGCTGTAAAATCAATCGCATCTTTCGTCACCAAGATACCGATTCGATCCCTAGAGCCTAAGTCATCTGCCTTCATGGAATAGTCTTTTGGAAACAAGCGAGTCCCCGTAATCCCACAATAAGGCGAATGTTTTTTGGTATAAGGAAACAAAACATAACTCGAACCATCCGTTTCTTGCCCAAAAACATAGACATAGCACTCCACACTATTGGCGACCGCAATTTTGAATTTATCGCCTTTTTTGATGGGATTCACCGTCGCAAACACCTTTCCATTTTTTTCCCGCAAGGGAATAAACTGCTTGGAGTTGACATCCACTAGCCCAAATTCAACCGCCAATTTATTAGGGTCAAAATTAGGATCTTTGGCCTTGCCCATAGGATACAAACCATAAGCTTCTTTGGTAAAATGAGAAAAATCATCGTATCGTATCCAAGCCACACCATCATTGCCCCAATCCGGGCCCCAACTATTCATGATTTGGAAAGCACCGCCCGCCTTGTTATCGTCATATCCGATGACACACATGGCATGACCGCCAAAGCCCCGCATATTATAGTCATTGCGGGTAGGAATCCATACATCTTTGCCGCGCATATTCTCCATAAAACTACCGCCCACCATGGCACCAATCACGACTGGAGCACCTTGAGCGAGATTTTGTTTTACAGCTTTTAGGTTGGTGCCATATCTATCGGCATCTACGGAAAGGCGATTGTAACCTTTGATTTTATATTGAGCTGCTTGTTGCAAATCTGCACGACTAGGGCTATTGCTACAAGTATTCTCATCATACGGAAAATCCCGTAAAGGCAAATCACCCCGTTCATTCAAGACCTTCATAGCATTGCGCATATAAGCCCCATTACAACCTTGCAAGGCAATCTGATTATAGAGAAAAGACGGACTAAAGATCACTTGATTGGGATTAGCTCCCGTCGCTCTTGCTTGCATAATGGTACGTGCCCCATAGGATGAAGCCCAGCCCACGCAAGAGCCTTGGCGACCTTGAAATCCACGCTTTGGGGCATACTGCAATAAAGACGTAGCCGATGGTAAGGTATTGCCATATCCATCTGCAAGCGGTTCATAAACTTCGGCTTTATCATATTCTTTTTGGCTAAGCTCTGCCCCTGAAAAATAAGAATTGGGGTCATTATTTGTAGCGCCGCCACCACCATTGAGCATCTTCGAACCGCCCAAGAAAAAATACCATACTGCCCCGGCAGCCACTAGAAGCATAATCGTTTTCTTACTCCCACCCCCTTTAAAAAGCATCATGAGTATCATCGGGATAATGCCCCCGATACCGCCACCGCCCCTTTTGCGGCGATTTTGATTATTATCGTAATAATCTTTTTCCCGTTGTCTCCGTGGATCTTCGGGGTCTTTTTCCATTCTAATTGGCATAAGAACAAAGTTTTTTGCGAAAGCTAGCTAGCCATCAAGTAATAAAAAGTGTTTTTTATGTCACCATGCACCAAGCAACGGTGGAGGATTATTGGTTGCCCAAAATTAAGGGAAGTCCACCATTTTTGCTACCCCCTACGATAACAACTTTAGAATTAGGAGATTCCGATAGCTTCAAAGTAGCATCAATCCCCTTGTCTCTCAATATCTTATCGGTCAAACTAGCGCTCAAAATTTCATTAGCTTTTGCTTTGGCTTGAGCTTGAATAATGACCCTTTCGGCTTCTTTACGCTCTTTTTGAAGTCGATATTCATATTCTAAGGACTCCTGCTCCGACTTTAGCTTGCGCTCAATAGCTGCTTGAAGGGTCTTGGGCAACTCGACCGAGCGAATCAATACCGCTCTCAAAAGTACATTATTGGCTTTAAGCTCTCCGCCCAAATCCTTCTCAATAAGCTTTTGCAATTCATCCCGTTTGGTAGAATATAACTCTTCGGGCGTATATCGACCAATCATTTTACGCACACTGGAGCGAATTTCAGGACGCACTAAAGATTCGATATATTTTTTACCGAACTCTTCGTGCAAATATCCTATTTTGTCATAGACTGGATAAACACGCACGGTCACATCCATTTTGATGCTCAATCCATTGCTGGAAAGTGCATCCATCTGCTCTTCTAATTGTTGCTCCTTAACGTCATAAATATTCATCCGATTCCAAGGAGCCACCAAATGAAAACCTGGCTGAAAAATATGTTCTTTGTCCAAGCCACTAGAAAACTGTCTAAAGATAACTCCCCGCTGTCCAGGTTTTATGGTCAAAAACATCGTCCCCAAAAAGCTAGAAATCAGGATAATCACAAATAATCCTATCACTAATCTCGGTATCCATTTTTGTTGATTCATTATTTTTCATTTTGTCAATGATGCCAAATCAGCATCTTCAGCAAATATATCAAAAGAAATGGGAAACTTTGCTTTTTTCGACTAATTCCGTTCTTTTTGATACCAAAACATAAAAAAGCAGCCAATTGAGTAACTCAATTGACTGCTTCTGTCACTTAGAAATACTTAAAAATTTGCAAAAATGCTTAGAAAATTTTGCTGTATTTCAAGTAAAAACCAGTAGTAATACTAGTACGGTGTGCCAATTCATCACCTGCGCCCGCATAGATACCATCGTTGTTTCTATCAAAATTAACTAGAATGTCATGGTCGTAAAACAACTCACCCATTAATGCCAAAGAAAGCCCCTTAGTGATAGCAATATCCAAAGCATGTCCCCAAAGTACATCAATATTTTGTGGATTATGAAGATAGTTAGAGAACAAATCCAACTTAGTTGTATAAGACACTTTGTCATTAAAGTACTTATTATTGTACTTGGCTTGTAGATTTGCTCCAGCCTGTAAGTCCATTTGCTCATACCCTTTAGAAGGGTCTTTTGCATCCACCAATTTGGTACCATGGATACCTAAGTTAGCAATATCTTGATCCGCTACATAGATAATCTTTAGACCGATAGGGGCAAAAAATACAGAAAAGTGCTCATCGTGCTTGTAGTCCAAACCTGGAGACAAAGTAATTCTAGCAGGCGAAAATAATTGGGCAATTGGATTTTGTCCAGCTTCCCCAGAAGTAAAATTACCTGGATAGGTAGGCAATAACAAAGTCTCTACCCCCAAGTCAATCGCCCCAAACAACTTATTTTTAATTTGGTGACCATATCTAGAATTAAAACGAATTACGTCTAAATTCTTTTGATATTTTGTTTTAGAGCCGATCCTAAAATTTTGGACAGCCAACTGAAAGTTAATGCCATTGTTCCAATAATCTTTGCCATTCTTGAAGTTAAAAAAGACTTTACCTAGACCACCAATGCCAAATTTATTGAAACTTGCTCCAACTCTAGAATTAAT
>CAYTLX010000097.1:0-7149 GCA_964438645.1 uncultured Saprospiraceae bacterium
AAATTTAGCTCATTTTTATGAAAAAGCCAAAATTGTTTTTGCGAAAATTTGTGCTAACCGTTATTGCTCTCCCCGTTTATTAAGCACATTTTGGAGCTCACGGCGTACTTTTTGTTCTCTTTCGAGTGCCCGTTTTTTGTAAGATTCAAATTCTTCTTGTACTTCTTCTAGGTTGTTGCGGGTGGCGACAGTCACTAGGTTGCTATTTCTGAAGCGATAGATAAAAAAGAGTAGGGTGCCTAGTAAGCCAGCTATGATGGTCCAAACTAAGCCCTTGTAGGCGCCTTTATTCATTTGAATGCCTAAGAAGCTGACACTACTTTTTTCTTTTTCCAAGCTACCAATGGTTTCATTTGCTTTGGTTAGTTTGGTATTGAGCGCATTGATTTCATCCTTTTGAGTGCCTACTTGAAGCCTTTCGTTGGCGAGTTCCTTTTTGAAAGTATTCAGAGAGTCAACGACATGGGCTTTTAAGGTATTGAGCCAATCTTTCTTGATGACTTTGTAGTTTTGGTAGCTATTGGAACGTGTTGCGATGAATTTGAATTGATCGGCAATGGTGCCGCTATCCAAAGATAGCCCATCTGTGAATCTAGGCCTTCTTACTCTAGGCACCGTAGAAGTCGTGGTTGCACCTTGGCTTATCGTTGTGCCGGTTTCGACTTGCGCAAAAGAAGTGGAAGAAAGCAGAATGGAAGCGATAAATGCAAAGAAAAAAGAGCGAAGGGTCATTGGTTTTATTTTTTGAACTGCAAAACAAGCAATAGCTAGGGTCTAAAACAAAAAAAAACGGAAAAAATTTTAGTTTTGACCAAAAATATAGGGTAAAAGACGGTTATTTGTTCCTTTTTTGGGATATAAAACGAAATTTTTGAAGACAAGATACATAATTACTTCATTAATTGATAGACCAACAAGGCGGCAAAATAGGCCAATCCAGTCATAAATAAAAACTGTAAAATGGGCCATTTCCAACTATTGGTTTCCCGCTTGACGACCGCCAAGGTGCTCATGCACTGCATCGCAAAGACATAGAAGATAAGTAAAGAAAAGGAAGTAGCCGTTGTAAAAACCAATCGGCCTTTGGCATCTCGATAATTACTTATTTTTTGCCGCAAGGTCTGCTCATCTGCATCTTCACCCATGCTATAAATCGTGGACATCGTCCCGACAAATACTTCTCTAGCAGCAAATGAAGTCAGCAGGGCAATACCAATCTTCCAATCATAGCCTAGTGGGCGGATGGCGGGCTCTATTAATTTGCCTAGTCTGCCGGCATACGACGACTCTAAACGGTAGGAAGCCACTAAATTGGTCGTTTGTGACGTATCCATTTTCTGTTTTTGTGCCACTTGTCGGGCAGTAGTTTCTGCATGGCTCATGGAATCGCTAGGACCATAACTTGCCAAAGCCCAGATGACAATAGATACCAATAGGATGATTTTACCTGCGCCAATGACAAAAGAGCCTGTCTTTTCCCACATGTTCAGGAAGATATTTCTCCAGACTGGAAGTCGATAAGAAGGCATTTGCATAGCCAAAAAACTCTTCTCATCTGTCTTTATGATGTATTTTAAGGCCAATCCACCGAGTAGTGCCGCCGTAATGCCGATTAGATAAAGCCCTGTAAATGCCAGACCTTGAAGCCCAATACCCCAATAATATTTTTCGGGTACGGCGATGCCCACGAGTAATACATAGACGGGAAGCCTTGCGGAACAACTGATAAAAGGTACGGTTAAGATGGTGGTCAGTCGCTCTTTCCAGTTGCCGATAGTCCGCGTGGTCATAATCGCAGGAATCGCACAGGCTCCACCCGATATTAAGGCCACTAGGCTACGTCCACTCAAACCAAATCGCTGCATCAGTTTATCAAATAAGAAAACCGCTCGAGCCATATAGCCGATTTCTTCCAAAATACCAATTAGAAAAAATAATATGGCGATTTGGGGGATAAATATGACAATGCCCCCCAATCCAGCGATAATCCCGTCCGCAAGTAAATTGCGAAACCAGCCAGCAGGTAATACGGATTTTACGTAAGTATTTAAGCTCGAAAACCAGCCATCAATCAAATCCATGGGGTAGCTCGCCCAAGAGTATATCGCCTGAAAAACAAAGAAAATTACGACAAAGAAGATAATAGGGCCAAGCCATTTGTTGGTCAATATGGCATCTAGCTTGTCTGAAAATCCTGTTGAATATTGTTTTGATTTTTTGATACTGCCATGAATGGCGGGCAAAAAATGATTGTACCGACTCATGGTTTCTTCAATCTGCCCTTTTAGGGAGTCGTAATTATTGGCGATTGTTTGGATGTGGTTTTTTTCGTCTTTCGACAAAAAAGGGAGCCATTGGTAGTGGTGCAATAATAACAGCCTTTGGTAGCTATTGTGCTTGGGGAATTGATTTTTTAGCTGGTCAGCTAATTCGCGCTCATTTTGCGAAAGCTTATAGAAAGTTTGATGGTTTTCGGTGGTGGATTCTATAGTACTTTGAATTGCCGCCTTTAATTCATCAATTCCAGTTCCTTCTCTTGCACTAATTTTGATGATGGGGATGTGGAGATACTTGCGTAAAATATCAATATCGACATCAATGCCGTGGCGTTTGGCTTGGTCAGCCATATTGAGTGCCAAAATCACCTTTGCTCCCGTATCGATGATTTGTTGGAGTAGGAGCGTATGTTTTTCTAGGTGAAGCATATCCGCCACATATATGACGTACTCAGGAAAATTTCCTGTGGATAAATCGACAAAATGCTGCACCACAATGCGTTCATCCATAGAAGTCGGATAAAAACTATAAGCACCTGGCAAATCAATTAGTTTGACCTTTTGATGATTGGGTAATACGATGGTACCCGACTTGCATTCAACGGTGACCCCAGGGAAGTTTCCTGTTTTTTGGTGCAAACCTGTCAATATGTTGAAGGTGGATGTTTTGCCAGAATTGGGGTTGCCAGCCAAAAAAATGGTGGTTTCAGCCATTAGTTCCATTTTTTTTCATGAGGATGGCATCTAGTTCATTTTGCCGCAAGGCGATAGAAATCTCATCTACTTTGATGTAAAAAACATAGCCATTAGGGGCTTTACGGATGATTTGAAGCTGACTTCCAGGTAGAATCCCTACGGAAAGCAACTTTGATGCGACCTGCTGATTCTTAAATCCAGTTACGGTAAAGAGTGCCCCTTTTTCCTTGTTTAGTAGCCTTTTTAGCAGTTGTAGCATAAGTCCTTATTTAGACAGATTCAAAATTACGACTTTTTTGGTTACCAAGGGAACTATTTTTACTTTTATGGCGTCTTTGTGGGTATAGACGCCTAAATAGCGCCTATTTTGATCATTTTTCAAAATTTCTAATCATGATGATATTAAGTCTAAATAGCAAATTGGTACAGAGAGATTGTTTCTATGGAGCAATTCCTTGTACAGCAATGCATTGACGGCTAATATCTCGATTGAGTCGTCAAGTCTGACGGCCAATCTAGTTTTCCATTTTTTTGATTTGTTAGCTGGACGTCAGCAAGGGTGTAAAAACCCAGGGCTATTACCTCCTATTATTTTCTGAGTAGGGTGAAGGTAGGATAGCCGGCTTTGAAGCAGGTAAGCCCCCAGTCTTGGGTTTGTGCTGTGGATTGGCTCGAACGGATACTCGCGGAGAGAGCGGAGTGGTCTAACGAGGAATACGCCTAAGGTTTAGGTCAGGATTTTTCGGCATCCACTTAAAGTATCGATCAGAAAACTTGATAATAATTGGGGTAGTAGTGCCCCAACCAACAAAGAAGTATGTTTCTTTTTAAAGTGGGATTGCGTTTTGGCTCTAACCAGATAAAACGTGTCCCCTTTTTTTTTTGGATGTGGGAGAAATTTTAAAAACTCCGCATTAAATCCTAACTTGCGCAAATTATTTTTGCAAATAAAAGCCAGTTAACTATGTCAAAAATTGCTTCTTTATTCGTTACTCGCCTATATCGTGCACAACTATCAGAGTTAGGCACGGCGCCAGATACCGAAGAGTTGGAGAGATCCTGCCTATCTATTGCGGATGGTGATGAAGGCGGACAACGGTGGTGCGAAGAGAATAATTATCCAGGTTATACGAGTTATTCATCTTTGGATGATTTGAGATATTGGTTTCCCATTTTTGTGGACTTGGTCAATTTGTTGGATAAGCATGTGGCGGCATTTGTTGAAGACCTGCAATTTGACTTGGGGGGTAAGGAGATTAAGTTGGATTCCATTTGGATTAATATTTTGCCGAAAGGTGGTATCCATACATCCCATTTACATCCGCATAGTGTCATAAGTGGGACAATGTATGTCGCATTGCCCAAGGGAAGTGCGATAAAATTTGAAGATCCAAGACATACCATGATGATGGCTTCTCCTATGCGCAGCGCTCAAGCGCGAGAAGAATTGCGCAGTTTTATCTATATCGAACCCAAGATCGGTGATGTCTTACTTTGGGAAAGCTGGCTCCGCCATGAAGTGGTGATGAATAGGGCAGAAGAAGAGCGCATTAGTGTTAGTTTTAATTATGGGTGGGAATAAGCTTACTAGTTTTGGGTTTCGGTTGAGAAAATTAGGTCTAGTGCGTTTTTGCGCTGTTGACTCAGGTTACAGATGGGAATTAGTCGAAAGTAAAAATTTTTGGTTGATTTTTTTAATGCTCGTTTACAGTCTGTCTGCGCATATGAATTTTTCTAGAAGACTGGTTATTTGCGGGTCTGCTACGCATCAAAAAAAATAGCTTCAACATACACAAAAATGTCTATTTTCTGCCTAAAAATAGGAGCACCTAAATAGTTACTTTTTTTTTACGTAATTTCGCAGACTCAATAACTGAATATGCTAACTTTCTAATACCCGAATGAATGAACTATTTACCCAATTACATCCTAGGTCGATGGCAAAAGCCAACAGGCAACACCTTTGAACAATACAATGCCATTACAGGTGAATTAATCAGCTTGGCAGGTAGCGAAGACCTAGACTTCAAAGCTATGTACAAATACGCCCGAGAAGTAGGCGGCCCCGCCTTACGAAAAATGACTTTTCCCGAAAGGGGATTGATGCTCAAGCAGTTAGCCCTTTATTTGCATAAAATAAAAGACAAATACTACCCCATAAGTTATTGGACAGGAGCCACCAAAACAGATAGTTGGATTGATATTGAAGGAGGAATAGGCAATTTATTTGTGTATGCCAGCTTGCGCAAACAATTTCAAGATGCACCTTTTTATGTGGAAGGGAATGCCGTGAATTTGTCGAAAGACGGTAGCTTTATCGGGCATCATATCATGGTGCCTAAGCACGGGGTGGCGGTGCATATCAATGCATTTAATTTTCCGATTTGGGGGATGTTGGAGAAGATAGCGGTCAATTTATTGGCAGGTGTGCCTGCGATTGTAAAGCCTTCAGAAGTGACGTCCTATTTGACGCAGGCGATGGTAAAAGATATCATTGATTCAGGTATTTTGCCGCAAGGCAGCCTTCAACTAGTGGCAGGAAAGGGGATTGGTATTTTAGATCCAGCGACTTCGCAAGATGTGATTACTTTTACGGGGTCGGCAGCGACGGGTCGGATGCTAAAGAGATCGAAGCATATCAGTGACCATAGTATTCCATTTAATATGGAAGCGGATAGCTTGAATGCAGCTATTTTGGGCAAGGATGTGACCGTGGAGTCTCCTGAGTTCGCCTTGTTTATTAAGGAAATTCGGAAGGAGATGACAGTCAAGGCGGGGCAAAAATGTACGGCTATCCGCCGGATTATCGTTCCCGAAAATATGGTAACGCCTGTGCGAGATGCTTTGGCGAAAGCTCTTGACAAAACGACAGTGGGAAATCCCGCAACCGAAGGCGTGAGAATGGGTGCACTGGCTTCTCAAAAGCAATTAGCGTCTGTCCGACGTCAGATAGGCATCCTTGCGGAAAAAAATGAGCTTATTTATGGGAGTGTGGACGATGTCCATGTGATGGGTGCCGATGCTCGAAAAGGCGCTTTCTTGTCGCCTATTTTGTTGTATAATAAGCAGCCCTTGCGGGTAAAAAGCACGCACAATATAGAAGCTTTTGGGCCTGTAAGCACCATCATGCCCTATAAAAAGCTGGAAGATGCCATCAAAATAGCGAATTTGGGGAAAGGCTCATTGGTGAGTACGATTTGTACCAATGATGATGCTATTGCCACAGATTATGTGATGAATGCGGCGGCTTTTCATGGTCGAATATTGATTTTGAATAGAGCGTCTGGGGTGATGAATACAGGACATGGGGCTGTAATGCCCTTGTTGTCACATGGGGGACCTGGACGTGCGGGTGGTGGAGAAGAATTGGGTGGAATCCGTGGGGTGAAGCATTATTTGCAGCGGACGGCGATACAAGGAACGCCCACTTCTTTGACGAAAGTCACCCAAATATATCAAGCAGGCGGAGCCCAAAAAGAAGCGATAATTCATCCATTTAGGAAGCATTTTGAAGAGTTGGAAATCGGAGAGACTTTAACGACGGCCAAGCATACAGTGACCGTAACGGACATCATTAATTTTGCTAATGTCAGTGGAGATCATTTTTATGCACATGTGGACGAGACATCATTAGAAGGGACGATATTTACGGGGAGAGTAGCGCATGGATATTATTTGATGTCTAAGGCGGCAGGATTATTTGTGGAAGCCAAGAAAGGCCCTGTTTTGTTGAATTATGGCATTGAAGAAATGCGTTTTACAAAGCCCGTTTATCCAGGCACAACAATAGGAGTAAGAATTACCGTCAAAGAAAAAATATTCCAAGAAAAACGCTCCGAAGATGATGTACCCAAAGGGATTGTGAAGTGGTATATTGAGATTTATGATGACGAAGGAGATACAGTCGGAGTTGGGACGATTTTGACTATGGTGCGGCGGAAAGGGTAGGAACGGGTGTTGGTCTTTGGTGCGCTCGCTCGCTACGCTTGCTGTTGGTCTTTGGTGCGGGCTATGCCCTTTTGGTGCTACCGCAGCGGCATACATCTACGGCGTGTACGTTGCGGAGTAAGTCGCTGCGGCAGCAAACGGAGCGAAGCGACAAATTGCACGAAGCAAAGCAACAAAAAAAAGAAAAGATAAGAAGTAAAGGCAAAAATCCTTAACTTTGCGGATTAGC
>CAYTLX010000098.1:0-7129 GCA_964438645.1 uncultured Saprospiraceae bacterium
TGCAAAACCGAAAATTTGGTGCTTTAAAATGCCAAACGCACCATATTTAAACCGTCAGACTGCGCAAAACCTACAAAAAACAAATTCTCAAAAACACCTTTAATTTCAATACTATTCCGTATCTTGTGGTATTATTCAAAGAAAAATGGAGCGATGGGTGTAGTGTCCCCAAAAAAATAAAACAACGACTTAAAACCAAAAAATTTGCCAATAGGAAGAGCCCCATATTCGGCATGCATCCGAGCAAATCTTGCTTAGTGGGTCTAAACTAAACAACAACCTTACCGTCAATAACACACCCTAGACAAAGCCAAACCATTAGCGGGAGCACTCAAACTTTTATCCACTCGAGTCTTATTTTCCAAAGCCTGCTGAACTTGATCAATGGAGATTTTCCCTAAGCCCACATTCAGGCACATCCCTACAATCAACCGAACCATCCCACGCAAAAAACGATCTGCCGTGATATGAAAGACCATTTCTCTTTTTTCCGGAAGGAATACCCACTCGGCACGTGTCAATTGGCAAATAGTCGTCTTATTATCTCCGCCTGTCTTACAAAATGGGTAAAAATCTTCATAATCCAAAAGTAATTGAGCGGCTTGCTGCATCTTATGCGTATCCAAATCATCAAATTTCGCCAAAACGGTGACCCATTCATTCCGAAAGGGATCCTTGTCCCCCTTAATCCGATACACATAACTTCGACTTGTCGCATCAAAACGAGCATGGAGCTCATCAGCCACTATTTGGGCAGATTTGATATGAATATCGTCTGCCAACATCCGATTGAGCTTATAAGCAAGATAATCTAATGTCTTATTGACATCAAAATGCGCATAATAGTCTTCTGCATGTACTCCTGCATCCGTACGCCCACAACCAATCACATGAATGGATTGATTAAATAAAATAGAAAGAGCGCCTTCTATGGCTTCTTGCACCGAAGGCGCATTGGGCTGAATCTGCCAGCCCGAATACCGAGTACCGTTATAAGAAAGATGAAGGAAATAGCGCATTAAAAGCAGTTTTCGCAGAAATAGACTCCAAAAAAGCTAATGCTAAGCGGCCAATAATTTCTCCAGCTTAGATTTCTTCAACTTCTCTTCCGTGTAAGCCAAATCTATTGTAAATTCTTTTATATTCTTCTCGGAAGGAAGCTCATACATCGCATCCATCAAAACGGCTTCACAAATAGAGCGAAGACCACGTGCCCCTAGCTTATATTCTAGTGCCTTTTGAGCAATCAATCCTAGGGCTTCGTCTTCAAAATGGAGCTTAATCCCTTCTAATTCAAATAGCTTAGTATATTGCTTAACAATAGAATTCTTCGGCTCCACTAATATCGTTTTCAGACTCTTTACATCCAAAGGATTCAAATGGGCAATAACAGGAAGACGCCCGATTAATTCGGGTATTAACCCAAATTTACGAATGTCTTCATGGGTCACATATTGCAATAAATCATCTTCTTTGACTTCTGCATCTTGCGATGAATTATACCCAATCACCTGCGTATTAATCCGACGTCCAATAATTTTTTCAATGCCATTAAAAGCACCGCCAGCAATAAAAAGGATATTGCTGGTATCTACTTGAAGCAATTTTTGCTCGGGGTGCTTCCGACCGCCATAAGGGGGAACACTCACCACCGTACCTTCGAGTAGTTTTAGCAATGCTTGCTGAACACCTTCGCCAGAAACATCTCTAGTGATAGAAGGATTATCGCTCTTGCGAGCAATTTTATCAATTTCATCAATATATATAATCCCCCTTTCAGCGGCTTCAATATCAAAATCACAAGCCTGCAACAAACGACTCAAAATACTCTCTACATCTTCTCCAACATATCCTGCTTCTGTCAAAACTGTTGCATCAACAATCGTATAAGGCACATTCAATAAACGAGATATCGTCTTGGCAATCAACGTTTTACCTGTACCCGTAGGCCCAGCAAACAAAATATTGGACTTATCCAACTCGACATCTTTCAAGTTAGGATGATTCAATCTTTTGTAGTGATTATATACGGCGACAGCAATCACCTTTTTGGCTTGATCTTGACCGATGATGTACTCATCCAAGAATTGGGTGATTTCCTTTGGCTTTTGAATCGACAGCCCCGCCGCTTTTTTGGTCAACTTGGAAGAAGGCTTTATATTCAATTCCAAGCTCACAATATCCATCGCACTCTGAACACACTGCTCACAGATAAACCCATCTAGCCCCGTCACTAAAATCTGAACTTCACTAGAATCTCTTCCGCAAAAAGAACAATACTCTTCGGTTGACTTACTCATAATTTACACTTTGAAACGCTACACCATCGCAGCAATGAAAAACTAAGACTTACGTGCTAAAACTTCATCGACAAGACCATACGCCTTGGCTTCTTCAGCTTTCATCCAATTGTCACGATCACAATCTTTTTCTATTTTTTTATAGGTCTGTCCTGTATGGCTGCTTAAAATATCATACAATTCTTTTTGCATTTGCTTAATCAACTGATAAGATATTTCCATGTCAGACACTTGACCTTGCATGCCTCCTAAAGGCTGGTGAATCATCACCCGACTATGTGGCAAAGCCGTTCTTTTGCCTTTTTCGCCAGCTGCCAACAAGACCGCCCCCATACTAGCAGCCAAACCCGTACAAATTGTACCTACATCCGGAGAGACATATTGCATGGTATCATAGATACCTAAACCATCAATCACAGAGCCACCAGGACTATTGATATACATCAATATATCCCGCTTTGCATCTGTAGATTCCAGAAATAATAGTTGTGCTTGGATGACATTGGCGACATAGTCATTTACGGGTACGCCCATAAAGATAATTCTATCCATCATCATTCTGGAGAATACATCTATTCCGACGATATTCATCTTTCTTTCTTCGATGACATTAGGGGTAAAACCTTGAATATTAGGAGCCGTAGCCTGAGCATATTTTTCAAGATGCATACTATTCATCCCAAGATGTTTGGTAGCATACTTTAGAAATTCATTTTTATGAAACATTAGCGTTTATTTTCGGTGCCTATCTTACAATAGGGGGTTAAAAATTGTCATTTCGACCTTGCGGACAAATATCAGATATTCAAAACGATAAAACATACAAAATATGCGCTTTTATCGCAAAATTTTGACTTTCGTCCAAATACTTAAATGTAAAATCAGGACAAATGTTGCAGTACTTGCCTATTAAAACGGTCTTCCGACTATCCTTCAAAGACTTCTTTAATCTTATCTGCAAACTGTACATCAGAAAGCTCCACATCCTTCGTCTTCAATGAATCTTTGATGGTATCAAACAATCTCCCTTCCATGATGCCTTTAAAAGTAGCTTCTACCTTATTTTGGTCTTTTTTCATGGTATCACGAGCGATATTCATGATGATTTCATGATGTGGATCAATTCCATATTGACTACCAATAGAGTGAGCAATAGCATGCTCTATATCATGCTCTGTTGCGGGTGCAACGTCATATTTTTTAATCAATCCATCGCGGATAGTTGACCAAACCAAGTCCTTTTCAATAATAGGAAGGTCTTTTTCAAGCGCATCTTCATCTATTCCCTGATTGCCAACAACAATCACCTTTTTGATATAAGCAGAAGGCAATTCAATTTCGTTATTTTCCTGAAGATATTGCTTCCAACTCATCAATAAGATTTGATTCGCTTCATTGGTATATTTTGCTTCAAAAAACTCTACCAACTTCTCAATAGCCTGCTCTTCAGAATCCACCGTACCCGGACCAAATAAGCCATCAAATAACTCCTGATTCAATTCAGCAGGTACTTTTTTCGTTGCCGAAATAATCTCCGCTGTAAATTTTTGCGGAAGCTCTCCTTCAAAGTCATCTTCTAAGCCTAAATAAGTAGTCGTAATGTATTGCTCATCTTTGACCGTAAGGTCTGCAAATGGCGCAAAATCAAATGCATCTCCGACCTTTGCTTTCGCCAATTTCTTAACTAATTTTTCGTTTTCAATTTCGGCAATGCGAAGAGTCGCTTCATGGGTCACCCCACCCTCTTTCACATTCTTGTCATCTAATTCGGACAATTGGATGGTCAGCACAGCAGACTCATCAAACTTCGCCTCCGTCGGTTCTTCTTTGCCCATACTAATTTGAGCTTGCTCTAATTCTTTTTTGGCAACATCCTTTAGATTATTGACCTTATAAAAATCGAAGGTCTTATTGGTCGGCTCTTTAATTGCTACTTCAGGCATTGCCACCAATTCAAAAACAAAATGAATGTCTTCTTCCGTTTCCATTGAGAGAGGCGGAGTCCTTAGATCTTCGGCGACCATAGGTGAGCCGATATAATTAATCTTATCTTCTTCTATCTTGTCAAAAAGAGCCTTAGTCGTCATTTTTTCCACCATTTCATTGAAAATTTGGTTACCGACCATTTTTTTGACGAAAGTCAATGGAGCTGTACCCTTTCGGAACCCCTTCCATTGAGCAGTTTTACGATATTCCTTTAGTTTTTTGGTAAATTCTTTTTGGACATCCGCTTTTTCCAAGGTAACGGAAATACGATAAACATTATCTTCTAATGTTGTTTTCTCTACTTTTGACATGCAAAGATGTTTTTGATGTGGCAAGACTATTAAACAGTCTAAAAATAAAAAAAAGGGGCAAAAGCCCCTTTTTTTGTGGTGCGGGTAAAGGGAGTCGAACCCCCACGCCTTGCGGCACTAGATCCTAAGTCTAGCGTGTCTACCAATTCCACCATACCCGCAAATCCCCCTGAATCTCTAAGGGATTGCAAAGATATGACCTTTAGCATAAAGAATGCAAAAAAAACGTACTTTTTTTGCATTCTTATAAAATAGTTGTCCAATGGCTACCCAATAGCCCTAACAATCCCTTTCCTATTGCCTAATTTAATCCCCCAAATCAAAGTTTGGAGAGATTATATTACCCGTATCGTCATTATAAAAGTCATTGATAATCTTCGCAACTTCACTAACATCGTCAGTAATATGCAGCAAATCTAAGTCTTCGGCATTGATATTACCTTCTCCAAGCATAGATGATGCTATCCATTCTTTCATTCCTGTCCAATAAGAAACGCCCATTAAAATAACGGGGACTTGACTAATTTTACGGGTTTGAATCAAGGTAATCACTTCAAACAACTCATCGAGTGTGCCAAACCCACCTGGCAATACCACAAAAGCTTGGGCATACTTAACAAACATGACCTTGCGGACAAAAAAGAACCTAAAATCTAAGCTCATATTTCGACCAATATACGGATTATCATGCTGCTCAAAAGGAAGAGCTATATTTAAACCGACTGAAGTGCCACCTTTTAAGTGTGCCCCTTTGTTACCAGCTTCCATGATACCAGGACCACCACCTGTGATGATTCCATACCCTTCTTCGACTAGACGTCCTGCCACTTCTACGGCAAGTTCATAGTACTTGGTGCCTGGCTTTGTCCTAGCGGATCCAAAAACAGAAACACAAGGCTCAATATTATTCAAGATGTCAAAACTATTGACAAACTCTGATAGAATCTTAAACATCGTCCAAGAATTTTCACCCTTCACATTGGGTGACCACTTTTTTATTTTCTTTTTTTCCATAATACATCAATTTCAAAAAAACAGTAACTGTTTAGGTGCCCCTATTTTTAGGCAGAAAATAGGCATTTTATGGTAAAAATTTGTGGTGCCTAAACAGTTACAAAAAACAAAGCCTACCAGACAGGTAGGCTTATATTTGCTTCGCAAGGTAGATTTTTTTTTATTCAAAACCAACCTTATATTGGTTCATCTATAAAAAAAGTCTAATTTTATCTATTAGTTACTTGTTTTTGTACTTCAGATTTCGAAATAATATCTCCGCGGGTCATGATTATCAATCGCTCCACCGAGTTTCTCAACTGTCTGATATTACCCGACCAATCGTTCGCCTGCATTTCTACAAGCGCATCGCTTGATATCGTCTTTTTGGGCAACCCTTGAACGGTATGAAAAACTTTCAAGAAATGCTCTACTAAGGCGGGAATATCATCTCGTCGATCATTTAAAGGGGGCACATAAATCAAAATCACGGACAATCTATGATACAAATCTTCTCGAAAATTCCCCTTTTTGATTTCTGCTTTTAAATCCTTGTTGGTTGCAGCGATGACTCTAACATCTACACTTATATCCTTTTCTCCACCAACCCTTGTAATTTTGCTTTCTTCAAGTGCTCTTAACACTTTAGCTTGCGCACTTAAGCTCATATCCCCAATTTCGTCTAAGAAGATAGTGCCATTGTGTGCTTGTTCAAATTTACCGATACGCTTTTTTATGGCCGAAGTAAATGAGCCTTTTTCATGTCCAAACAACTCACTTTCAATTAATTCTGCGGGAATAGCCGCACAGTTTACTTCTACAATTGGACTTTCTTTTCTCGGACTTTTTTCATGAATCCACCTAGCCACCAATTCTTTACCAGATCCATTGGGCCCCGTAATCAATACTCGTGTTCTAGCCATCGGTGCGACTAACTCAATTTCATCCTTGACTCTCTGAATAGCATCCGAAGTACCAATTATCTCCTGAATCTTACCCGAATGCCTAATTTTTTGACGAAGGGTTTTCGTTTCCGTGACTAAAGTCGAGCGATTAATTGCATTCTTGATCGTAATTTGCAATTTATTCATATCCAAAGGCTTTTCAATAAAATCAAAAGCGCCTTTTTTTACGGCCTCCACCGCTTCTTGGATATTACCATGCCCCGAAATCATAATTACGGATGTATTAGGAGCAATCATCTTGATCCGATCCAAAGTATCAAAGCCATCCATTTTGGGCATCTTGACATCTAGCAATACGACATCATAAGTGCTTTTTTTAAGCATTGATGTACATTCTAGCCCATCACCAGCTTCTTCAATCTTGTAATTCTCATATTCCAGCAACTCTCTTAAAGAACTACGGATAGGAGCGTCATCATCTACGAGTAGAATTTTGTGCATCAATCTAGTGTTTAAAATGTGAAAGGGAACTATATAAACTCTTATCAAATATTACGCCAAATCGCTATATTTGTTACCCAACTACGAAATTATGTGATTTTTACTTCATATACAAGAATAACATATATATTCT
>CAYTLX010000099.1:0-7121 GCA_964438645.1 uncultured Saprospiraceae bacterium
TAGGGTATGATTTTATCCCTTTTGTCAGTGATTCGGTGGGTGGATATTATGCCGCTGGTCCAGGCGACATCATGGACGCCAACCTTTACCCATGGGGCTGGGAACAAACACAATACAATGATAATCAATGGCTTAGCCCGAGAGCAGCCATGGTTGAATTTGCTGTTGGAAGGGGATTTTTATTTGGCAGTACATGGTACTTAGTCCCTAGAGAAATTCCATTTATGGAGCATAAACAAGAGCGATTCAACAACATCATACGCACAGAAGGCATTGATAATATTAGTGCTTTCGCAAAAGGAAAATCAATCACCATCCAAAAGAATAAAAAGGTAACGATTCTACTCGACAACAAAACCCATACCATCGGCTACCCTGAAATGATTTTTTCGCAAGGAAAAAATACAAAAATTAAAATCACCTATGCGGAAGCTCTTTTCTTCAAAAACTCAAAAGAAAGAATAGCTCATAAGGGCTGGGAAAAAGGTCACCGAAATAAAGACTGGGATAAAAAAGAGATTCGGGGTATTTATGATATTATCATTGCGGATGGTGGTCAAAAAAGGAAATATCAACCACTCGCCATGCGTACTTATCGGTTTGTACAGTTAGATATCGAAACGCAAGATGAGCCATTGACTATTGATGATTTTTATGGGGTCTTTACGGGCTATCCCTTGCGGGAAAAAGCTAAGTTTGAATCGGGCGATAAGCATTTGGATAAAATTTGGACAACTGCATGGCGCACCTTACGCAACTCATCAACAGAAATATTTATTGATCCATATTACGAACAGTTACAGTATGTGGGCGATTCTCGTATTGAGTCGATGGTTTCGATTTATGTCTCTGGAGATGACCATTTGATGCGTAAAGCCATCAAGTCATTTGATGCGTCTCGGCTACCTAATGGCTTGACACAGAGTAGGTTCCCTTCGTATATTGTCCAAGTTATACCCACTTATTCGCTCCTTTGGGTGGACATGGTGCATGACTATTATATGTATCGGGATGACCCCAAATTTGTCGAACAATTCCTTCCAGGCATAGAGTCCGTACTAGGGTGGTTTGAGCGAAAAACAGACCATACGGGTATGCTCACAGAACTAGAATGGTGGAATTTTACGGATTGGACAGCAGGTTTTCAAAATGGCATCCCACCAGGCGCTGATGATGGTTACTCCGCAAATGTCAGCTTGCAATATGTCTATGCGTTACAAAATGCTGCAGATATTTTTGAGCATTTTAATCAGAAAGAAAAGGCCAATCACTTTCGTAAAATAGCCAATAAAATTAAATATAACGTTCGAGTCAGATGCTATGACATCAGCAAAAAACTTTTTGCCGAAAGGCCTGAAAAAGATGTATTTTCTCAACACACCAATATCTTTGCCATTTTGACGGATGCCATCCCAATAAAAGACCAACCCGATTTGATGGAGCGCCTATTATCTCCGCAGGACAATTTTGGGAAACCAATTGACATCATCAAAACATCCATCTATTTTCAATTTTACATGAACCGAGCGTTACAAAAAACAGGAAAAGCAGATTTATATTTAGATCGGCTACAACAATGGGACAATATGCTCAATATGGGCATGACTACTTTTGGCGAAACAGATGATGCGCCAAGATCTGACTGTCATGCCTGGAGCTCTACTCCTTGTTTTGAATTTCTGCATACCGTGGCAGGCATACAACCTGATGCGCCAGGTTTTAAAAAGGTACTAATTGAGCCTGCGATGGGTAAACTCAAAAAAATAGACGTTTCCTTCCCCCACCCTGCTGGAGAAATTATGGTTCAACTAAAGAAAAATCGTAACGGAAAGTTAAAAGGAACCTTCACCCTTCCGGCAAATATCACAGGCACATTTAAAGCCAATGGACAAACCATTTCGCTGCAATCTGGAAAAAATAAAATTTAACAACACCTGATGAAAAAAAAGTTTTTCCTTCTTAATATCATTTTTCTACTTTTTGCGCAAGCCTTAGTTGCCCAAAAAGTATTAAGCATCTCCTTAAATGGCTTCGCCGAATTTGAGCAAACCACCAACGCTCATCCTCCGAAAACTTTCTCCAAAAAAATACCCGTTCCCGGATTAATTGACCTAGCCACTCCAAAAATAAAGGACTATCAAAAATATTTTAACGGGACTTACACCCCTAAATATAACTGGTATAAATTTAATTTCAAACTAAAACCCAACTACGCGAGAAGGTTCGCTATTCTAAAACTACTCAAAAGTAGATTCTACACAACAATCTACCTAAATGGCTATGAATGTGGTAGTTACAAACAAAACAACACGCCAATTGACTGCAATCTCACTCCCTATATCAACACAACAGGCAACAATGAATTATTAATACGAGTAGCAGATCGCCCCCTTGCACCAACGGATGCCGCTACTGGCTATGACCGAGAAAAATATACGAATATCGCAGGAATATGGGATGACATACGCATTGATTTTTTAGGCCCTGTGGTGGTGCATCGTGCGTTAGTTTTACCCAATTTAAAGGAAGAAAAAGTCCAAGTTAAAGCTCGCCTAGAAAACTACGCCAATATATTAGAACGCAATATGGAGTACTCCGATATTGACTATGAGCTATTTGCATACGTTGTGGAGAAAAAAACTCAAAAGGTTGTATCAGACACCTTTTTTGTCCGCAAGGAATTAGCCTGCCAAAACGGCACTCAAATTGATTTTGAATTAAAAATAAAAGAACCTACTCCCTGGTCACCAGACAACCCTTTTTTGTATGAAGCCATCATCATGACTAAGGCAAAAAAATTGGTTTTTCATAAATATGGTGACACTGCCGCCCAAGATCCCGACACAGAATACAAATGGCAAGGTCTAGGGGATACGCGGAATATTCCTTTTGGCATGCGGGACTTCAAAGCAGTAGGTAAATCCTTTCAATTGAATGGGCAAGAAATAAAAATGTTTGGCTCAACCATCATGCTAAATCGTTTCTTTGAAGATCGAAATCGGGCACAATTGCCTTGGGATACTGCTTGGGTCAAACGCCTAATGATTACCATTCCCAAAAGATTGCATTGGAATTTTATGCGTGTTAGCATCGGCGGCCTGCCCAAATTTTGGTATGACTTAGCCGATGAATATGGCATTCTAATTCAAAACGAGTATAATATGTGGAACCTTCGCGGTCGCAACGAGCAATACCGACAAGAATACACCGATTGGATTTGGGCGGACGGCAATCACCCCAGTATTATTATTTGGGATGCTCTGAATGAACAAAAACAGGAATTTATTGGACGCACTTTAATACCTGAATTAAAGAAAATAGACCCTACAAGGATTTGGGATTTAGGCTATATGAAAGCCGATAAAAAGAACAAATTGGACATGCTTGAAATTCATTGGTATCCGCTCGCCCATGGCTGGTGGGTCAACGATGAATGGGTCGAAAAAAATCCACATCAATTTGATTTTGGCTTTTTAACCAAAAAATATAACGGAATCGCACAGTTTAGATTAGCCACAACACCCATCATCGTCAATGAATATGGATGGCTTTGGCAACATCGGGATGGTCTGCATTCAGGTGTCCGAACTTATGGCGCTTTCGCAAAATATGACCAAACGCCACTCACTAAGAATTACGAATACTTTGAGCCTGATGGAAGCCAAATCTACGCACCTAGAGACGTCTATGAGTTCTATTTAGGCAAGGGCGCTTCCGCAAAAGATCGGTGGCAATTTCAGGCCTATATGCTAGCGATTGAATCCGAAATACTAAGAGCCACAGGTGAAGTCGATGGCCTTGCTTCTTTCTCCTATCTCTCTAATAATCAAGGATATACGGGGGATTGGTTCAAAGAGCCGATTAAGGATTTGACACCCACACAACCGCTCCTAGTACAATACCATACGACCCAAAAATTAGCTGCTTTTTGGAATCTTCCAGATGCTCGATACAATCCCAAAAGAACTTATTACTCCCCCAAGGCGAATCAAATATTCCCGATGATTGTACTCAATGATTCACCCAGTGATGAAATATGTACTTTAGAAACCCAACTATTGGATGCTACTGGAAAAGTGGTCGCAGAAAGCCATCAAACATTAAAAATTGAAGCCTTCTGGCAATGGCCTATCAATGTACAGTTGAAGCTTCCTAAGAAGAAAGGTGGCTACATGTTGATTTCTAAATTTAAAAAGAAGCGCAGCCGGCAGCCAGCCCAAGTCAGCAGAAGATACATTCAAATCGGCTCCAAAAAAGCCAAAAAATATTTTGACTATCAATATCAATTGCCCAAAATGTGGGATGTTGATTATCATTAAAAAAAAAACAAAACAATGCGTAATATTAAATATTTTGTTGGGCTAGTTATCTTTCTATTGGTTAGCTGCCAATCGAATGTAAGCCCCGCTCCTACCCCAACAAAGAACGTAGCGACAGCCACAAAAAAAACTACGTATCGCAATGGTCAACAAAATAAAGTCTTGACCCCGTTTCGGCTCCCTTTGGCGGAAAGTAAAATTAAATATATCGACTTGGACAAGGATGGCGACCCTGATGTGCTAGAATACACCATTAAAGGAGGCATTCCCGTTCGATGGATTGATGACGATGACGACATGACTAGTCAAGATGTAGAAGGAGACATGGACAATGACTGCGTGATGTTGGATTTGAATAAAGACGGTAGCTATTCGGGGCCAAAGGATTTGATGATAGATTGGAGCGATGAAGATGGCGACCAAAAGGCTGATATTCAGACGATTGTGGACAATAATGACAGAGATCAAAAAGGAAAATGGACATCTCATTATATTTGGTTTTTAGATGATGACCATGATGGAGTCTTTGGCTATATTGATTGGGACAAACTAGGATTTGAAGGGTGGGATCATGAAGGGCGCGCTAATTTTTATACGGATTATAATGGAAAAAGCACCATGCTCAAGGTACATATTACGACTTGGAATATTAAGGATTTGAGTTACAACTGGGAGAATCCATTTTTGTTTTTCGACCCTGATCATGACGGTCTTTCTGAAATGGCCATACGCATGGTCGATGAACCTAAGGCCATCAAAACACCCAACGATACCAATATTGTTTGGGATTTTAGTCACCATATTTCTATGTCGCAAATGACTTTTGATTTGGATAATGACACACGGCCAGGCAATGAGTTGGATTATGATATGAGTTTAAAATTCAAAGGGGCTGGATTTGATTATTCAGATCAGGTACATACTTATCAACATATCAAAGGTCTGCCAGAAGCCAATAAATATTTTGAAGACCCTAGATGGCGAAATACAGAAAAATTAATTTTCCCTGATCATAAAACGGCCTATGATTTAGTTTTTTCCAAAGGAAAATGGCAAGAATGCTGGCTGGTTTTTGATGAAGATGACGACTGCCAAAGATGGGAGCGAGTAGAGTTTTATGACCCGAAAGACCCATTTAAAATTGGCGCCAAAAATGGCGGCCTTGACCACAATCCGCAAGCCGACCCCGCAGGAGACCGTGGAGAGTGGGACTTGGATTTTTCCGGCAACGGACAACTCTACATCTCGCCGATGGATGGTAAAATTCATTTATTTGGAGCAGAAACAGGTTATTGGCGAATCGACCAAAATGCCACTTACTTTCAAGGATGGCAAGGATGGCGGGGTCCTAATTTACAGCCCGAAGATTTTGACAAAGCAGAGCCGACCAAATTTGGCACCATAAAATATGAAGACACCGATAAGAATGGATTTTTTGACAAAATGAGTTTTGACCTAGACGGAGATTTTCAATTTGAAGAAGTGATTACACTCCAAGAATTGGGAATCAAAGACAACGCCCCACTCCACAATCCCGCCAAAATGAAATACCAAGACTACCAAAACCTTTTTACGCAAGTAGCTAATAATCAATGGATTAATGCGCAAAATGCACTAAAGGTAGCCCAACAAAATCACTTATCTACCGAATGGTACGCCCCTATTTCGAGCCCTAAAAGTATTCGTGAAAAATATCACAATGGGTACTGGTTGGGTTTGTATTTATATAAAGATTTAAAGGAAGCGGCAGCTACAAAACAAAACGAAGTTTTTCAAAATGAATTGAAGAAGGCTTATTTTTCATCTGATTGGAAAGCATTGTTGGACTAGTGAAAAGTAGTTTGGCTGCCCTTCCTTTACATTAAAATTAACAAAAAATGAATAACAAAATCACACCACAAGACATTGCCAGTTATCAAGAAAATGGATTCTTAATAATTGATGATTTTTTGAATGCCGAAGAAGTAGAAATTTGGCGCAATGCTGTTGACCATGCCCTAAAAAATCGGGGTGGCCGAAAATTTCCACATTCCGAAATTATGACTGGCGAATCAGACGGCATCAATGATGATGCAGGAGGCTACTTCGGAAAAGTATTTGATCAAGTCATTAACCTTTGGATGACAGATGACCAAATGAAAAAGCTAATCCTTGACCCCAGAATTGGAAAGATGGCTGCGGATTTAGCGCAAGTGGATGGCATCCGCGCATGGCATGACCAAGCCCTTATCAAACGTCCTTGGGCGAACCCCACGGCTTGGCATCTGGACACTCCTTTTTGGTCTTTTAGTCACCGCCAAGCATTGAGCATTTGGATTGCCCTTGACGATGTGACCATTCAAAATGGTTGCCTTTACTTCTTGCCCGGCACACAAAAGGAAACCCAATTTGATGAGCCAGGCATCGCTGCTAGCATGGGTGATATTTTTGATACTTACCCACAATTTAAAGAAACTGCTCCAGTAGCTTCGGTGATTAAAGCAGGTAGTTGTTCCTTCCACAATGGATTAAATATTCATGCTGCTGGTCCCAATATGACGACTGGTTTTAGACGTGCGATGACTTGTGCTTTTATGCCCGATGGCAGTACGTTTAATGGTAAAAAAAATGTTTTGCCTGATGATTATTTCCATTCTTTGAAAATCGGTGATATCTTGAATAATGAGGAGCAGAATCCTTTGATTTATTCTCGCTTTGATGGTTGAGTCGCTTCGCTGGTTGAGTCGCTTGTCCTTCGGACTTTGCTAGTTGAGTCGCTTCGCTGGTTGAGGCTACCGCCCGATACTTGGCACCCACGACTCA
>CAYTLX010000100.1:0-7090 GCA_964438645.1 uncultured Saprospiraceae bacterium
AAGGCTACTAACGTAGCGTTCAAAGAGCCTTCGGCGCTCAATAGGCTCTTTCGAGTCGTTCAAGCCAAACTTGATATAATTTTCCGTAACTGTTTAGGTACCCGCACATTTTTGCCATAAAATGCCCTTTTTGCGCCTGTTTTTACTATTTTTTTATCACGTAGCGGTGCTACGCTTCAAAAAAAATAGCTTCAACATACACAAAAATGCCTATTTTCTGCCTAAATATAGGGGCACCTAAACAGTTACAATTTTCCAAAAAATAAAAAACCCACTACATACAACGAAGCACCTAAAAAAAGCACCGCTACAACTCTAAAATCCAATAATCCCCTATGTGTCCGATGACTCTTTTGGGCAAAATGGGTTTTGATTTGGTGATGATATGGGTAATGCCCAGACTTTTTAAGTATGCAGTATCATGCCGCGTGTAGAGACCATGCCCCGTGAGTTGGGCTTGGGAGTTTATGGGATCGGCAGAAAAAGTGTAGGCTTTTTGGATTCGGTCGAACCATTCTAATAGTTTTGAATGAAAATGAATGGTCGCCTTATAATCCACATACGTGCTACGCTCGCCATAGTATTTTAAATGGGTAAAATCCGGGGGCGTAATAAAAAGCGCATCTTTGGGTGTTTTCGCTTTCGCTAAAAGGGCGATTTTTATTCGGTCATTGTAAGCACCCCGCCATGGAAGGTCTAAAGTCAAAGGGTGTCTTTTCGGAAGCTTAAAGAATAAAAAAACACCAAGCCCCAAAAAGGTAATTATTGTGGTGGACTTATATAGCTTGCGCAAAAAATCGTTTTTTAGAATCAATTTTTCTTCTAGGTAAGCAAATAGGGCGATACTGCTAAAAAATTTTAGCCAGATGGTCGTCTTAAACCATTGTGCTGATAATATCGTCGGTATTTGCGCAAGCTCTACTCCTGCGGTATAGACCATTAAACCAAGAATCACCCAAGCGTAAAATAAAAAAATAAAGGAATTGCGCTTCCAAAAATACCACCAACCAAATAGGAAAAACGGAATCAATAATAAGTAATCATTTATAGGATATTGGGATGGAAAATAATGATGCCCTAAACGAAAAAATAAAATGGAAAATAATTTTTCGGAAGAAATGGGCACATCATCAAAAGAGATTTGTAATCTGACAATCCATAAGCCAGCCGTTAATAAAAATATTAAAATACTCCACCCAAAAAAAGTACGCTGCTGGTCACTATTTGCTTTTTTATCACCCAACATCCTAATACCCAAACACCCTAACACCCCAATAACAAATAATTGAATCCCGACCATAGGGTGCACAAAAGTAGCGGGTATTAATAGTAAAATCGCCCAATGAAAATGCCCCTTCAAAAATAAATAAATACTCCAAATACCGATAGATTTAGCGAGCAAACTTGGAGCTAAACTATTGTAATACAGCTCATTACCACCTAGATTGTGGTTGTATAAGATCAATAAGGTCAGCAGGGTCGCTAGAAAAGCAGAAGTGAGACTTTCGGTAAAAATCAACGCTACCTTTAGCATGCCTGTCAATAAGGTTAGGCTGACTAAAAAATGTGCAATGAAGGCTGACCAAGGATCATTAATATGAAAGATGCGGAGCCATTGGACAAATATCCAACGGACATCTGGAAAGCGTGATTGAATGCCATTGATGTAAAAATCATTTGGATAAAGACTTGGGTCGGCAAGCTCTTTAAGGTAGGGAAAGGTCTCCATCGTGCCTAAGTGCCCAAAAACATAGCCATGCCCGACAAGGAGTAGCCCATAGCTGAATATGGCTATGATTAACAGTTGAATGAAATTTGATTTTGCGGGCATACTTACCTTTTAGCGGCGGTAAGGTAAGGTTTTTTGGTCACTAAGAAAAGCCCACAGATAAATGAATATCTGCAGGCTTAAACTTGTTGACTAATGAAGAAATCTTTAAGATTTTATTCGATCGGCTTCGTCTTCAGACCCTGTTCGTCTTCGTCGTGCCGATTTGACTTTTTTGTTACCGAAGTTGTAGGAGAAATTGATTTTATAGCGGTGAGCTTCCCAATTGCCCCCGCCCGACATTCTTTGTCCAGCAAAGATGCTTTCGGCTCTCCAATGCTGCGTGGAGAAAATATCATCCAACCCAATTTTAAGTGTGCCATTACCTTTCAAAATTTTCTTTTGGAGTCCAATATCTGTTCCCCACATGCTCTTTGTTTTGAATGTTCCGCCCCAGACACTTGGAGATGCAAAGAAACCAGACAGTTCAAGGGACATACCTTTCGGTAAAGTAAACGTATTTTGCGCATAGATATTTACGCCAGTGACCTTTAGATTAATTTTTCTGTTTTCACCAAAATCCGCCTTGTTGATGCTTTGATAAAAATTGATATTCGTATAAGCGGACCACCATTTTTTGATGGGAATGGGCGAGCTGATATTCAAGCTGTAAACATCTTGCGATGAAATATTGCGCCAAGTGATAAAGCTAGAATTTGTGTTAATCGTATCCACAATACGCGTCATATTGTCTTTGATATGGGTGTAGCCTAGGGAAGTGGTCATCATGTTCATAAAAGTATGACTCAGTTGTACATTGTGTGAAAAGTGCGGTTGTAAGAAAGGGTTTCCTTTTTGGTAGGTCAACTCATCCAGTTTAAATTCAAAAGGATTCAGCTCTTGGTAGTTCGGTCTAGTTACGCGCTTTCCATAGCTTAGTCTGAAACTATTTTTTGGGTTGGCGGTATAGGAAATAGCTCCTGATGGAAACCAGCTAATATACTCCCTTTCATCAGGCTTGTCTTGGTTGTTTTTAAGCGCAATTAGCTCTCCTTTTGTTTGGGTATTTTCGGCACGGAGTCCGATGTTGAAGTTTAGCTTTTTGTTGATGGGACGCATAAAACTGATATAACCCGCCAGTACATTTTCGTTATAGATGAATTTATTAGTGCGGTTGGAATCTAAAGAAGGCACTTGTTGCTCAATGTTATAGTAATCAAAAGTGTTATCCGTTTTTACTTTAGATAGTTTGGTGCCTAGTTCGATTTTGCCACCGAATAGTTTTTGTTCATAATCAACTTTTCCTACAAGGAGACTAATATCACTAGGTGTTATCGTTTTGTTTTCGTTTTTTGAAAGTAAAGTGGCTTCGTCTGAATCAAAGTATTTGTTGGGTTGGTTGGTCGTATTATCGCTTAGAAACTGTCCATAATCCAAGTCTATATTGAGCTGAACCCCAGATTTTTTCTTGAATTGATAGTTTAGGTTGACATTATTTCGAGTTCTTTTTTCGTCAGAGTGGCTTTGTGATTTAAGATAATTTAGCGCCGAGATATTATTGGTTGGATAGATAAGGGTCATGCCATTTCCATTTTTCAAATCCGTACTAAATCCGCCATTCACAAGCACCCCAAAAGTGTTTTGTTTGTTGATAAAGAAGTCCAATCCGACTTTGTAAGAGATGCCTTGATTGTCGGATATTAAAGTAGTATTATTATCAAAAACCTGATTATTTAGTTCTCTTTTTATGTGAGTGCCATTTTGCCATAACCCTTTGTTGGCATTGATACTGCCGAAGGTGTTAATTTTATTATTACGGTAGTTTAGGCTTAATCCTGTACGGTATTTGGCGAAGACACCAATGGAGTAACCTGCTGTAAATGAGCCATTTGTGCCAAAATTTTCATTTTTCTTGAGCTTGATATTGATGATACCAGCATTTCCTTCTGCTTCATATTTTGCGGAAGGGCTGGTGATTATTTCGATGGCATCAATTTGCTCAGAAGGGATGTTTTTGAGCATGTTGGCTAGGTCATCTCCAGACATCGGTGTTTTGCGACCATCGACATAGACGAGCACACCAGATTTGCCAAGCAGAATGATATTGTCATTATTATCGACCATGACGCCAGGCGCTTTGCGCAAGAGCTTCATGGCGTCACTACCTGCGGAGTTGATGCTTTTGTCAATATTGAAAACGGTTTTGTCGGGTTGGACTTCAATCATTCTTCTTTGAGTAGAAACGACGACTTCTTCAAGTGTACCTTGATTTTCTAGGTGGATTATTCCAAAGTCTTTGCCTCCTTGCGGAGAAAATACAGCTGATGTAAAAGCAGTAAGACCGACATAAGACACTTCAAGGTAGTACGATTGCTTTGGCGCAGGCGCATAAATTTTAAAAGTTCCATCTTCGTTGGAGTAGCCCACTTTGGCAATATTGGAATCTGGTAGGCTATATAAAAGAATGTTGGCGAACGAGATAGGCTCGTTCGCATCATTGATTACGCTACCTTTGATATAATCTTCAGTATTTTGTGCAAAAAGAGTACTCGTTAGCAAGAGTGTAAGAAGGGTGACTATTCGTGTTTTCATTTTTTTTGAATTTAGATTTTCATTTTCGATTGTAGCTTAAGGATGCTTGAAAATCTAAATGGTTACCGTTTTTTAGTTGCTTATCGACCAATGGATTGATAAAAGCGATGAAAGCGCCCAATTGGTTGACAATTAATGCGAAATAGTGGTGCCAGACCTACGGCGCGAGCTTCTTTCTTTGTAAATTTCTCTACATAGATTTTGCTCCTACGGAGCTACCTAAAAATTGCCCATTACATTGCTACAGGGGTATATCACAAGTGAAAGATGGGAGAGTGTATGGTTTTGATTCTTGGGATTCATTTGAACAATTGCGCACTTGAAGGATTGAACACCATTTCGAGTTTCCTTGCGGAAAAAATCGTACTTTTGCGCAAGCATAAAAAAAAGATACCATGAAAGACGAATCAAAAAGAACGGAAATAAGCGAATTTGGAGAGTTTGGACTTATTGAGCACCTGACCGAAAAGTTTAAAATTCGGAATCCTTCGACCATCAAGGGCATCGGTGATGATGCCGCCGTGATGGAATATGGTGATTTAGAGACTGTGGTGTCCACGGATTTGTTGTTGGAAGGAATTCATTTTGATTTGATGTACACACCGTTGAAGCATTTGGGGTATAAAGCGGTAGTTGTCAATGTGTCAGATATTTATGCGATGAATGCTCGTCCGACTCAAATCACCATGTCGTTGGGTATTTCGAATCGTTTTTCGGTAGAAGCTTTAGAAGAGTTTTATGCTGGGGTAAAATTAGCTTGTGATTATTATGGTGTGGACTTGGTGGGTGGAGATACATCTTCGTCACGACAAGGCATGGTGATAAGTGTAACCGCCCTAGGGGTTGCCCCAAAAGAGAAAATAGTCTATCGAAGTACGGCAAAGGAGGGGGATTTGATTTGCATAACGGGGTATTTAGGCAATGCTTATTTAGGCTTGCAGATTCTCGAAAGAGAAAAGCAGGTTTTTCAAGAGCATCCAGAGATTCAGCCAGAATTAGCAGATGGAGAAGTCTTTATCAGTAGCTTTTTGAAACCCGAAGCCGCAAAAGATACGATTGCCCTTTTTGCGCAAGCGAATCTAGTGCCTACGTCTATGATTGATATTTCTGATGGATTGGCGTCGGATTTATTTCATATTTGTAAGGCATCTGGCGTGGGGGCTTATATCGAAGAATCGGGTGTGCCTATCCATATAGATACACAATTTAAGGCGATAGATGAATTTAAGCTAGATCCCATCACGGTTGCTTTGCATGGTGGAGAAGACTACGAATTATTATTTACGGTAGATCCTAAGGATTTGGAAAAAGTAAAAGTATTACCCAACTTGTATATTGCTGGAGAGATTACCAACAAAAAAGATGGCATAAAACTGCATACCAAAGGGGGGAATATTCATCCCTTAAAGGCACAAGGCTGGAAGCATTTTTAATTAGTCTTGGTACTTCTTAATGATATCCATGACTTCTTGATCAAAATTGAGCTCAGGCAAAATGTCAAATAAAATCTCAGGAGATTCTTGGTAAGTAGCCAAAGCTTCTGCTAACCAATACTTGGCTTCTTTCCTTTTATCGGTGGCAAAAAGTACAGCGATTTTTAGAAAAATCACCGTTTCTTCATTGAAATAGGTAGATACTTCTTCTAGGTTTTCGAGCAGGAGTTGATGCTCCTTTATCCTCGTAAGGAAGCTGATGTACGGGATCCAAGTCTCAATGACATCTGGAGCGGTATCCACAGCTTGCTGAAAGAATTGCTTGGCTATTTCAATTTCATTGAGTGAAAAGTACAATTTAGCTAAGTCAATGATGTAATTTTCATTGAAAGGGTCAATATCTATGGCTTCCTTGTAGTAGTTGATGGCTTTTTGGGGGGCTGTACCTTCATAGATCATTCCTAGGATTGCAAAAGCTTCTGGAAGTTCAGGATTTATTTGGATGGATTCGAGTAGCCAATGTTTTGCCATATTGATGTCATCCATCTGATAAAAGCAATTAGCTAACCGAACCAATGCATCTGCATCGTTCCATTGAGAAGCATCTAGATATTCCTTGTAGTAATTGAGTGCTAGATCAAATCTATCGGCTTTTTCAAGACATTCGGCGGCACCAAAATAAGCGGCTTTGTTATTGGGATTGATGGCCATACAATATTCAAATGCATCTACGGCGTCTTCACAATTACCCATTAGGCCATGCGTTTCTCCTAAATTTTGCCAAGCGGTACTAGAAAAAGGGTGCAAATCAATGACTTCATTATAAAAATTAACGGCATCAAAGAAGTTAGACGTAATTTCAGTAAAAAAGCTAAACTTTTCTAAGAGTTGATCAATCTGCTCTTTGGGTGCGGCTAAGATTTGATTTTTGGTAACAAGATATAGACTCTCAAATTGCTCTAGATTTTCTAAGAGTGAAGCCCTTAGCTCATAGACGTCAAAATCATCTTGAGTGGAGTCTTCAAGACCATCTATAATGTCCAAAGCCGCCTTGTCATCGCCTGTGGCTTTTAGAGCTTTCGCTTTTAGTATTTTGGTTTGACGAGAGAGTCTATGAAGATGTTCTACAGAATCTAAAAGAGCAAGTGCTTGTTCTGGCTTTTTGAGCAATAAAAGTAGCTCAATTTTCTGAACCACAAACTCAGAAGATGCCGAAAAAAGTTGAATGGCGGAGTCAACCACTTTGAGTCCACGCTCAAAATCATTGTTCGAAATACAGAAATTTACCAAATCAGCG
>CAYTLX010000101.1:0-7089 GCA_964438645.1 uncultured Saprospiraceae bacterium
GCACCCCAACTCACCGGGCTATCGCTTAATTTTAAATAATATCTTGTTTCCAGCAGCGGAGAAGAAAAAGCGAAAAACTTAGGCTTATCCATGAAAACATAGATTTTTAAAGGTCAAGGTATAAGTAGATGATTGGTTAGAGACTAGGGTTTAGTTTTGCAGTATAAAATAACTAAACCTGAGAAATCATGAAATCAATTAAAATCTTTTTACTGTTCGCTGTACTATTTGCTTCAGTGCTGACGACCAAAGCACAAACTCCTTCTTGTTCTTCTGCTACGGCTGCCGTTACGACTATGTGGAATAAGTATGGGCAATGGAATCCTGATATTGCTACTGGTGCTTATATGAGCAAAGTAGAACAGGCGGTGAGAGCTTGGAATCAAGTTGCTCAAAATAGCTGGGCGACCCTTGGGCCACGCTCCCTAAAACGAAGTCAGACCGCAAGGGGCACTATTCTTGGGCAGACCAATCGTACATTTGTGATGCCTCCTTCCTTACGGAGAAATGTGACTATTACTATCAAAAAAACTAACGGCCGTGCCAAAACTGGAGTGACTATTTGCACAACAGGAAAAGGTGGACGTAAGAACATTGTCGCTCAATATACTTTCCCTAATGGCAGGCAACCGATGACAAAGACCTTTAATATTAGTACAGCTAAAGGCAAGGTGATTAGCATCAATATGCGAAATTATTCAGTCGGAAATAAGTTTAAGTATCAAGTGTCCGCTAATTAACCCTGACGTTTTGAAAATGGTTCCCTGCCACTCATTGGTGGGGAGCTTTTTAGTATAATGGCTTGCGCCCAAACAACAAAAAAAATGAAAAATGTTAGATTTCTTTTACTATTCATCGTGGTGATTCCTTTTCAACTATTTTGTCAAAATGACCCTGTACTTCACAAAATTGACGCTCAGGCAAATCAAGTAATGACTTATAAAGGTGATTTGTCGGAAGGTGCTTTGATGCCTGATTTGTCATGGGCTTGGAATAGCTCTGTGGCTTGCTTTCCTGCCACCCAGAAACAGAAGTTTACGGGGAATCATGTACTTTATACTTTAGATTTGCCAAAGTATTCAGAAATGGAAGTGACGGTAATCCCAGATGATCCGACAGCCAATTTTAGTGTGTATGCCTATGAGATCGGGCTGAATACCAATAGGCTTGTGCCTAATTTGCCGAGTTGTATTAGATGCGAAGCTGCGCACAAATGGGATCGCCCACATCGCGGTAAGACACAAGATCATACGCGTGTCGTTTCTAATCTAGTGGCAATCAATAGATCCTACCAAGTCATTATAGGTGTGGTCGGTGCAGAAGGTTTGTTGGAAGGTGGGTATAGCCTACAAATTGAAATAAAAGCTAGGTAAGTGCTATTTTGTTTGGTATTATGAATTTTTTTTTGTAATTTGTCAGACATTAAATTGAACGCCAAAGTGATCACAAAAAAACAAATTATTAATTCTGTCTTGATGGCCTGTTACCTTTTGGTAATGGGCTCTTTGTCTGCACAGGATAAGGTCTTGGATAGCTTGATTTTAGAGATAAAACAGGCTGATAGTACCCAGTTTGAAGTTTATCGAAAGATAACCCGCTATTTGTTTGATATGGATGTAAATGACGCCATCGCAAAGTGTGATTACTATATTGAGCATTTGCCCCAAAAGGATACTAGTTTATTTTATTGGTTTAGCGAAGATAAATCTAGCTTGTTAACAACCATTAAAAAAAATGAAGAAGCTATACGCGTGGTGAAAGTGCTTTTAAAACGAGCAAAGAAGGAAAATTTTTACGAAAGGCAAGTTGAGTTTGCAAAAATAATCGGCAGAAAATTTATTCGAACTAATCAGCCTGATAGTGCCAACTATTATCTCATCCTTGCGGAAAAAATAGCCAATCGCCATAAAGCGAATAGCCACCTTTGGAGCATCGCCAATAGTAGAGCCATGTTAGCAGGTTATTTGGGCAACCAGCAGGAAGAAGCAGATAGTCATGAGCAATCTTGGCGATTGATGGAAAAGTATGTACCAAATTCTCCCCAGAAAGGTTTCTTGTTATATGTTATCGCAGATTATTTTTATACCCATGGTAATTGGGAAAAATATAGTTTTTATAATGAGTTATTGATAGAGTATTTTAAGAAGAAAAGAAAAACAGTCCCAATAAACCATATGCCTATTGCGATGCACATGGCGGATGAAGATCCCATGAAGCCCATCTTAGAAGCCAAAGAAGTATTGCATGCTGCAGATAGCCTTGGAAAGATTAATACTTACATGATGACTGTTTTGACCTTGGATGTAGCTTATACCAAAATTGAGCAGCCAGAACGAGCAATGCCTTACCTGCTTCGCGGAGAAGAATTGTTGCGTGGAGAAAAAGACTATAACGCTACTCGATTGCTGTACAAATCCATTCAGAATAATTATAAATTACAAGGTCGCTTCAGAAAAGCTTTTGAGTATGCCGAGAAGGTACAAGCGATGTCGGATTCTATTTATAAGATAGATAATGCTGAGCGAATTGCTGAAATGGATGCCAAATATGGCCTGGAAAAGAAAGAACGCCAGATTGTGGAACAAAAATTAGCCTTGCAAAAACAAAAAATACAAAGATCTTATTATCAATTTGGAGCCATTTTATTGGGCGTTATAGCTTTGTTGAGCGGGTTTTACTATCAAAAAAGATTGAAATATCATCAAAAAATTGCCGAACAAGAAAATATTTTACACGACCAGAAAGTAATCGAACTAAAGCAACAAAAAGACCTAGAAGTGATGAATGCCATGCTCAATGGGCAAGAAAAAGAAAGGGGACGTGTGGCAAAGGATTTGCATGATGGACTTGGAGGCTTGTTGAGCGCCTTAAAGTCTCATTTTCAAGGAGTTAGCAAGGATTTTCCGCAAATAGAAAAATCAGATAAGTATCAAAAAGTATTAGGATTGGTAACTAATGCAGGCGATGAAGTCCGGAGAGTAGCCCATGACATCATGCCTAGAGCGTTATCTCTTGCAGGGCTACAACCTGCCGTAGAAGATTTGGCTGAGTCGCTGGCGGTGCATGATATTGATTGTCAGGTGGAAATTATTAATTTCCCCCAAAAATGCCCAGAGACCAAAGAGATAATGGTGTTCCGAATTATTCAAGAAATGATTAATAATATTAAAAAACACAGTGGCGCAAAAAATGTAATGATTCAGATATTTGGCCAACAGAATTTTATTAGCTTAATGATTGAAGATGATGGCGTAGGGTTTGATATGGAGAAAGCATTGAGCAAAAATGGAATGGGGTTGTCTAGTGTGGAATCAAGAGTGGCTTTTTTAAATGGGAAGATTGTCTGGGACTCGGTCAAGGGGCAAGGCACTACCGTAAATATTGAAATCCCAATCGAATGATTAATGTGTTTATTATTGACGACCACAAGATGGTGATTGAAGGCATCGAATTGATGCTGGATCAAGAAGATGACTTTCAGATGGTCGGCTACGCCTTGTCTGGTGAGCAAGGGATGGAAATGCTGAAGAGCCTACCCGTAGATGTGTTGTTGCTTGATATAAACTTGCCAGGCTTGAATGGGATTGAAGTTTGTAAAATGATTCGCGCAAGCAACACTCCATTGAAAATAATCGCCCTATCCATGTTAAAAGATAGTAGTTTAATCAAAATGATGCTGAAAAATGGCGCAGATGGCTATGTCTTGAAAAATGCGGGGAGAGACGAAGTTGTCGCCGCTATCCGAACCGTGATGGACGGTAAAAAATACTTAGACCAAGAAGTTAATGACATCATTATTTCGAGTATTACAGGACATACCACACAAAAGAACAACCCATTTCCAAGCCTTTCTCGAAGGGAGAAAGAAGTACTAGGCTTGATTTTGGATGAAATGACCACCAAAGAAATCGCTGAAAAACTATTCATCAGTGTCGGAACGGTGGAGACGCATCGACGCAATATGTTGGCGAAGGTCGGTGCTAGAAATACCGCTGGTCTAGTGCGTATTGCCATCGAATATGGCCTGGTGGACTGATTATTAGCTATATCACCTTCTATTTTGCGAAAGCTTCCGTATCTTTGCCGCCTAAATGATGACAATGATGGAGACGCCAAAACGATATACGATTACTTCTGCACTTACTTATGCCAATGGCCCTTTGCATATTGGGCATTTGGCAGGTGCTAATTTGCCCGCCGATATTTATGCTAGAACCTTACGAAATTTGGGTAAAGATGTCCTTTACGTGGGTGGCTCGGATGAGCATGGAGCAGCCATCACCATCAAAGCGATGAAGGAAGGCACCACACCGCAGGCGATTATTGACAAGTATCACAGGATGTTTGATGAATCCTTTCGGAAAATAGGCATCTCCTTCGATATCTACCATCGGACTTCGGAGCCCATCCATCACGAAACTTCACAAGGCTTTTTTAGAACGCTGTATGAAAAAGGCGAGTTTATCGAAAAAGAATCGGAGCAATACTATGACGAAGAAGCCAAAGCTTTTTTGGCGGATAGATACATCAAAGGGACTTGCCCAAAATGTGGATATGAAGAAGCTTATGGGGATCAATGCGAGAGCTGTGGCTCGACATTAAGTCCTACCGAATTAATCAATCCAGCATCGACCCTTACGGGAAATAAGCCCGTTTTGCGTAAGACGACTCATTGGTTTTTGCCTTTGGATAAGTACGAAGCTTGGCTTAAAAAATGGATTAATGAAGGCATCCTTGATGGGCAAAAAGTACATGACCCTAGAAAATGGAAAAACCATGTAATCGGTCAATGCAATTCTTGGTTGGACAATGGGCTGCAACCAAGAGCCATGACCAGAGATTTGGACTGGGGCGTAGATGTGCCACCTGAGATTGCTGGGGCAGAAGGCAAAAAACTATATGTTTGGCTGGATGCGCCTATAGGATATATTTCTGCTTCTAAGCAATGGGCGATTGACCATAAAAAAGACTGGACGCCTTATTGGAAATCCAACGATACGGCTTTGATTCACTTCATCGGCAAAGACAATATTGTCTTTCACGCATTGATTTTTCCAGCCATTTTGAAGGCAGAAGGCTCCTTTATTCTTCCGAAAAATGTCCCTGCCAATCAATTCTTGAACCTAGAAGGCAGTAAGATTTCTACGTCTCGAAATTGGGCGATTTGGTTGCATGAATATCTCGAAGACCTTCCGGGAAAAGAAGATGTGCTGCGTTATTATTTGACCCGCATCATGCCAGAGCAAAAGGACAGTGAATTTACCTGGAAAGGCTATCAAGATGCCAATGACAATGAATTGGTCAATAATCTCGGTAACTTTATCAATCGGGTCTTGGTCTTGACCAATAAGTATTATGATGGTAAAATCCCCGATTTTGACACCAATTTGTCCATTGTTTCTTCGGAAGGAGAAGAGACGGTAACTTTTCAAGATTCGGAGCTTTTGTTGGTTTTTGATAAGTTACAAGAGCTAGTAGAATTTGTCCAAAAATTTGAGTTTAGAGCAGCCTTAAAAGTCTTGATGGAAATATCCACTATCGGCAATCAGTTTTTGCAGTTCAATGCACCCTGGAAAAGTCAAAAGACCGATCCAGAAGTAACCAAAGTGGTGATGAATACAGCCGCCCAAATGGTGGTTGCTTTGAGTGTAGCCATGGAGCCATTCATTCCTTTTGCTTCCGCAAAATTGCGTAAAATGTTGAATTTACCCGCCGTTGCCGGAAAAGGGGAATTAGAAGCGATTTTAACGGCTCTTTCCGAAGGGCAGCTATTGGTTGAGCCAGGTCACCAAATTGGGAAAGCAGCATATTTGTTTGAGCGGATTCCTGATGAATTAATTGAAGCCCAAAGAGCCAAACTTCAAGCGACTACTCCCGTTGTAGAGACTTCGTATGAGCCTGTGAAGCCGGAGATTCAGTTTGATGATTTTACCAAATTGGATATCCGAACAGCCACCATCTTGACAGCAGAAAAAATGAAAAAAGCCAAGAAATTATTGGTTTTGACAGTGGACTTAGGCTTTGAACAGCGAACCATTGTTTCGGGTATTGCCGAGTATTACTCACCCGAAGATATTGTGGGTCGCCAAGTTTTAGTGCTTTGTAATCTAGCCCCTAGAAAACTACGTGGCGTTGAGTCCCAAGGTATGATTCTTATGGCCGAAAATGCAGAAGGTGCTTTGAGCTTTGTCGCTCCTGATGAAGATTGGGGCAATGGATTTGGTGTGGCTTGAGTGTAGTACACTTTTTGGCCTTAGATGTTGACATCGTAACCTAAAATATTTTTGTTACTACTAGTTCTCTTTGCGCAATGAATGTAAAAAAAACATTATGTATAAATTTTTAATATTGATTTTGATGTGCTGTTTGTCGCCTTCTTCTTATGGCCAAATTGGCATCCAAGGCGGGGGAAATCTTGCTAGTTTGCAAATTGCGCCGAAGCCAGGTACCGTATTGCCAATTCCTACTTTGCAAGTAGGATGCTTTTATGATGTTTTCTTAACGGATTATTGGTGTTTGACTCCAGGCTTGAAGTATGTCGGTAAAGGAGCATCTTATAAATACACTATTGATATACTGGGTTACAAGAGAGAGATAAGCGGTACGCTTCATTTGCGTTATCTTGAAATACCATTAGACATTGCTTATAAGACCGACTCTGGTTGGTTTGTTGGTGGTGGGCTATATGTTGCATTTGGGATTAATGCTGGCGATATTCAATTTGGTTCATTAGAAGAAGATGCTAATCCCTTGGATTATGGTGTTTCATTAAAGATGGGTAAAAGGATTGATGACACTAGTGTAACATTGAGTTATTCTCAGGGGCTGGGCAATATTTCTCAAATTAAAAATACAATAGGGTACAATAGTGTTTTTGGTCTATCGGTAGGTCATCATTTTATTCAAAATAGATAAAACCCATGCAGAAATATATTGACCGAATTGGTCGCAAAATTTGACTCAGGATGGTTGGCAATCTAGTTTGTGTGTGATGCTTGTAGTCATTCAATCATTCGACCTTGTCCGAAGTATTCGTCGCACACTTTATGGAAAATGTTCAAAAGCATATCATTTTAATTAGTTGATTTA
>CAYTLX010000102.1:0-7045 GCA_964438645.1 uncultured Saprospiraceae bacterium
GAGTTTGCTCCACATGAAGTGAACTATGAAGGTAAGACCACCAAAAATGGTAAGTACTATTTTTATTTGAATGATAACGACGGAGGGCGTGTAGGTAAGAGTTTTTTCTTTAATACTACGGAAGAGATGCAAACAGCTATCGGGTTGTTTGTTGGAGATTTAACAGTAGCGGCCGCACCTGCTGCACCTGCAAAGAAAGAAGCTAAAGTAGATGACTATCTTCCTTGTGGAGATTATTCTGGTGGCGAGTGGTTTCATACTTTCTTTAGAGGAGATCGTGAAGAGCACTATTTTGCATACAATAGCCCAGATGGTAAGACTTACTTGCGTTCAGAAGGTTATACTACCGAGAAGGCACGTGACAATGGTATGGAGTCTGTTAAGAAAAACGCGCCCATCGATGCTAGATGGACAACAGGTACCGCAATGAATGACAAGTACCATTACTATGCGCTAAAGGCAGGTAATCACCAAGAAATCGCCCGTAGTTGTTATTACAACTCGGAAGCTGAAATGCAGACTGCTTTTGCTTGGGTACGTGGAGAGCAATCTATTCTTGGCGAAGGTGCCAAAATGGTCAATGGAAAATGGTGGACGGCTTATATGTTCCGTATGAAACAGCAAGAAGAAGCTGCTGCCGCTAAAAAACAGGAAGAACTAAGATTAGCTGCTATTGCAAAGGAAGAAGAAGCCGCTAGACTAAAAGCTGAAGCCGAAGCCAAGCGTAAAGCCGAAGAAGAAGCCGCTAGACTAAAAGCCGAAGCCGAAGCCAAGCGTAAAGCCGAAGAAGAAGCCGCTAGACTAAAAGCTGAAGCCGAAGCCAAACGTAAAGCCGAAGAAGCTAGGTTGAGAGAGGAAGAGAAAAAAGCATCTGCCGCTAAAGCTGCCGCTGCGGCTGCTGCAACTGCTGCCGCTGCATTGGCATTGAAAAAAAAGAAGGAAGAAGAAGAGTTGAAGCTAGCTGCCGCCAAAAAAGTAGAAGAAGCTAAGCCAAAGGACAAAGAAGACGACTACTTACCTTGTAAAGCTTATCAAGGACACTCCGTTAATGACAAAATCAATAACGTAGCATTCTTTAAGCATGAAAATGGTCAGTTCTATTTTGTCATGTACGACAAAAATGGAGATGTTAAACTTCGTAGTGAAGGATTCCGCACGAGTCAGGAACGAGACCAAGAGTTGTCTGGTGTGGTGAGATTACATAACGATGCTAAATATTACTCAAGGAAAGAAGTAGGTAGTCATTACATGGATATTCTTAAAGATGAGACAGGGCGTGAAGTCGGCCGTTCATGTGCTAAGAAGATTGTTACCGCTGCAGAAATTGCTGCCAAAAAAGCGGAAGAAGAAAAAGCAGCTGCTTTGACTTTAAAGCTGGAAGAAGAGAAAAAAGCAACGGCCGCTAAGGCTGCCGCCGCGGCTGCTGCAACCGCCGCCGCTGCAATGTTCTGGAAGAAAGAAGTTAAGGACAATGACTTTATGCACTGTAATGAGTATAAAGGACATCAGGTCAACGACAAGCAGAATAAAGTAGCTTTCTTCAAAAGAAATGGAAAGTTTTACTTCGCTGTTTATGATAATGGTGGTAATGTGAAACTTCGTTCTGAAGCCTTTGATACGGTAGAGAATAGAGATACAGTCCTTAAAGCAGTCTTGAAGAATATCAACAACAAGAATCGCTACTTCAAACGTGAAAAGAATGATTACTTTTGGAATGTGCTAAAAGATGATTCGGGTAGAGTCTTGGCTTGGTCTTGTGCGGAGAAGAAAAAAGCTGCCGTCGTGGCACCTGCTGCTGCCGCCGCTACTGTTGCCGCTGCCACTGTCGCTACCAAAACGGTTGTTAAGGAAGAGAAGAAAGGTGGATTTCCTTGGTGGATATTAGGGTTATTAGGATTATTACTATTGGCTTTGCTTTATTGGAAAGGATGCCTAGGTTGTAATAAGGCAGCGGTAGTTGCTCCTGTTAAGACCGAAGTGATAAAAGAAGAGCCTAAAGTTCAAGAGCCTGCTGTGGTTGAAAAATCTCAAGAAGAAATTGACGCCGAAAAAGCAGAAGCAGAAAAGGCTAGAATTATTGAAGAAAAAGCTATCCGTGAAAGAGAAGCCGCCGAGCAAGTAACTCCTGCTATAGGAGTGGAGGCTGGCTTTGAAAGAGTCAATAAACATAAGTAATTGACCTTGAGCTTTTTCAATGTTACTGAAAATATTTGTGGACACTATACGCTTTGTATAGTGTCCACTTTTTGTAACTGTTTACCCCTGTTTTTAGGCAGAAATAGGCATTTTATGGCAACAATTTGCCCTACCTAAATAATTGCCACTTTTTTATCTTTGCCTTTCGGCAAATCTGAATGATTTTATCATGTCCTTACGAAAATGGATTTTTTTTCCACTTTTTTTGATTTTGACCTTTTCTTTTTGTTCTACTTCAAGTTCTGAAGGGCAAAGTAGTGTGCCGCAAGAAGAAAAAATTAATCATAAACATCGTTCGATTACCTTCGTCATAGGTGAAGACAAGAGCTCTAATAAGTATTATACTTTTGCCGCTCGATATTTTCGCCAACACAAAATGGGCGAACACAATAAAGTGATTATTGCTCCCATGTCCTTTGTCGAAATCATGGATTATCTAAATACCATCCCAGAAGATGAGCGGTGGGATAAGATCAATATCATCTCTCACGGCAACTCTTGGACTGGGTTGGCCATAAAAGTAACCAAAGGAGGCCCAAGAACGACCCTAGAGTCTGTCATGGATATTCAAAGTAATGGACAATTGCCGACCTTGCGTACAGGGATTTTTGACGACCAGTCTCATGTCATTCTTTATGCTTGTGGCTTGGGGGTCAACGAAGGCTTGATGTATAAATTAAAAGAAATTTTTACCAGTGATTTAAGCCCCATACTAACATCGACTAAGCTTTTTAATATTTTTTCCGCTGGTAAAACAACGTCCAAGCATTCATTGGCTTTTTTCTATAATTCGTTTTATAAACCCAATAAATATCTTGGAAAACATAACTTGGCAAGCCAGCTAACTAAACGCTACCCAGATGTCAATATTGACTGGCTGGCAGCACTTAATCGAAAGGTGCCAAAATATCCCGGGCAAGCTTTTTCTTATAAATACCATATTCCTATTAGTTGGACCGAAGTATATGAAGAAGCTGGTGAGCGTCCCAAGCTTCAGACAGAAGACGATATTATTCGTTGGGTGCGAGATCAACCTGAATTTCTGCGCTTAGTAAAAGAATATGATATTCCACTTAATAAATATCAATGGTCGGTTCGATATAAAAATTATACAAATAGTGCCGGAGAAACCAAGCCGGCTATGCGCATCAAAGGAAAGACGGTCGTGATGAGTGTTTTGAAGGAGTTAGTTAAACCAGGAACTAAAGAAACCTTCGTGCCTAGCTTAGATAATGAAGAATTTTTTATGACCCTTTAGATGATGCTTCCAAGAAAATATCCTGCAAAACTATTGTTATTTGGCGAATACACGGTGCTAAATGGTGGCTCGGCTTTAGCAATGCCTTACACGAAGTATGCAGGCTATTGGCGTTACCTGAAAGATGGGGAGTCATCTCCTTATACTATGTTGCCATTCATTCAGTATTTGCAGACGGTTTCTTTTCCGCAAGGGCAACTAGATGTCAACGCTTTCGCAAAAGATGTCTTAGAAGGGCTGATTTTTGATTCGACGATACCGATGGGGTATGGTGCTGGAAGTTCGGGGAGCTTGTGTGCGGCTGTTTGGGGGCGGTACGGTCGGGGAGCCAATGACCTAGCGTCCTTACAGGCGAATTTTATCACCATGGAATCTTTTTTTCATGGTCAAAGCTCGGGGTTAGACCCTTTGGTTAGCTATCTAAATCAACCTATCCTACAAACCGAAAAGGGTATTGAAGTCCTAGAATCATTTCCAATTCCCCAAGAAATGGAAGTTTATGACTCAGGTGTGTCTAGGAGTACGGCTCCACTAGTACAGTGGTATCGCCAAGCGCTTGCGCAAAATCCCACCTTTAAAAATCAAGTATTAAATTTTCTGCTTACGCAAAATACGAAAGCCATAAAAGCCACCATTGAGCAAGATTCGCTTTCGCTAAAAAAAGCCTTCAAAGCAATCAGTCTTTGGCAATTCGAAAATTTCAAGCCCTTAATTCCCATGTCAGTGCAAGATGCTTGGAAAGACGCTCAAAAAGAAGGCCGATATTTTAAGATTTGCGGTGCAGGCGGTGGTGGTTTTTTCTTGGTGATTTAGGTGTTTGAACTGGTAAGTAAAATATTTATTTCCATAAGTCCCTTTTCAAAACAACGGTTTGAGAAACCTTGCAATACTCGACTACGAAAACCTAATAATACAACTCCATTCCTTGAAAAAATGGTTTCTTAAACCTGACTCAGCGCAAGATGATGTGGTTATTGCGGCTCAAGTATTGTCGAATCGAATGGAAAGGATGTGATTTTTTAGATAGTTATGTGGATTATGGAGGTTATTAAAATATTGCATTCTTTTGTAGCAGAGCTACATCATGAGTAGTTTCTGCCTTTTGTTCCTATGAAAGATGAAGTCCCTGCATCCTTCAATGCCACAAAGAAACATCCCCGCTAAACCATTGTATTTCTCCATTCCGAAATTTAACGTTTAGCACATAAATATACACTCCAGTATTCAAGAGTTTTCCTTGGTAGCGACCATCCCAGCCTTTTGTCGTGCCTAAATCCTTTTGAGAAAAAACTAAATTGCCCCATCGGTCATAGATGTCTAGCTGTTTGACTTGGACAATATTGGCTCCATAAATTAAAAATTCATCATTGTAGCCGTCATTATTCGGAGAAAAAGCATTGGGGATAAAGACTTCATTGGAAGGCGTGATAACAGAAATATGTACTTGACCAGAGACCACACATCCGTGATTGTTTTCTCCTGAGAGAACGTAAGTTGTGGGGGTTGTGGGGGTGGCATTTGTCGTAAGACAGGATGCGCAATCTACAGTTGCAGCAGGTGCCCAACTAAAGTTAAAGAAATCAAAATTAGGGGTGGCTTCAAGTGGGATGCTTTCGCCCAAAATGACTTGCAGACTATCGGGTAAACCTAGAGTATAGTCCATGGTGTCTTTTGATAAGATGCTGATTGTTAGTTGGTTACAATTAGTTTGAGTCGGGAAGGTGCCAGCAGTATCGACTACTGTTCCGTCGGGCAATTCGTAAGACTTACCATCGCATAAGAAGGCAAAAACAGTATCAATTTGCCACGTTTTTACCGAAAGGCTAAAGGTGATGGAGCTATCGCAACCAAGGGTCGCAGGATGGATGGTCGTAAACACCGTGTCACTATAAAAATATTGACCATCATAAAATAGCGAGTCGCCTGGGCATATCTCTTCTTGTATCGTCCATGTCGATGGCTCGATGGAAAGCTTAGTAATGATGGTTGAATCACAACCTGTCTGGGCGGCAAAAGTCGAAGTGTATGTACCAATAGCATTGGTAATAGTGCCATCTGGTAAGGTGTAAGGCAAATCCGCAGAGCAAATGCTCGTATCGAGTTGAGTCTCTATTTTCGGAAGCACCGTAAGCGCCCAATCTATAATACTATCGCACCCAGTAGATGAAAGGAGTGTGTCCGTCAATAGAATATTATGATGATAATATTGACCTTGCCATTGAATTGAGTCTCCAAAACAGATCGTCTCCGAGACAGATTGAAATACTGGATTTTGTATGATGGTGAGTGTCGTAGTGTCGTTATTATTGGTCTCATTAAATTCTAAGACTTCCGACAGCGGATCTATAACCGCAATAATATCATAAATTCCACCAGGGGAAGGATATTGGATAGTTTGGACTTCACTTCCATTAATAGGGATATCCGCCAAGGTATTTGCAGAAGCTAGAAGGACGCCTGAAGTATTGTCTTTATAAAAAGAAATTTTGGTGCCTTGCGGCAAAATGTCATTGCAATTTTGGTTGAATACTTCAAATTGTAGGGTCACTAAATTTTGGTCACAAGGTGCTGATACAGAGTCGATTACAATAGAAGCATCTGGGAGTTTATTTTGATAAGAGATGGCGAAAGCATTCAGGAAAATTAAGTCGCCACCTATGGTAAGTTTGATAGGGATTTGCGTGTCATTAATATTTACATAGCTCGAAATGTCAAAAACATCTAAGTCCATGTTGTAGCTGGTGCTACCAGCATTTGAGTAATTAGTTTGATTAAAAATCTGATTGGCGGGATTGGATGCGTCACTTATTTGGGCATTATTAATTTTAATGGATTCTTCGGGGCTAAAGAAAACATCGCTTTCCCATGCTAGGATACCGAACTTGGTGTTAGTCGAAGATTCAATTAAGATATTATCAATTAGATAATCGTTACTCTCATCTCTTAGCCCTTCAAAACCATCATAGACTCGTACAGTTGAGAATGGCAGGCTGGCTTCTTCATAAATGACCAAAATACTCCATCCACTATAGATAGTATTAAAAACGCAATGGGCAAATCCAGTACTTGCGTCAAGACCAGATAGCGTATATACCCCTGAACCCGCACTGCTAACTTGAGCGGTGATATCATAAGCACCTGCAAAGAAATTTTTTAAGGCAAATGTCTCATGAAATTCTCTGTCGGCAGCAATAGATAAATTGGAAAAACTAGGTCCAGATAAGGTCACATCAAAATCACCACTTCCTGACCCTGACCAATAGAGCAGGGCTTTTTGGACGGTAGCCCCGTTGGGGAGGGTGATGGATGCAGATGAAGATGACTGGTTGTCATTGGCGCAATCAAACCCCGATGCCGAATTATCTTCTGTATTATTGGAGCTCCCAAACCATTCAAAGGTGATGTGTCCGTGGAGTTCTTCAAAAAGGCTGACGGATTGTGCTTTTATTTCCGAAAGGGAAAAAAGGAAGAAAAGAATTAGGGGAAGTAAGTTTCTCATAGCTATAGCTTGGATTGAACGATTTTCCCGTACAACGGGCTTTAGCACCTTGGGGCAAGCCAGCACGTACAACGTGCTTTAGCACGTTGGGG
>CAYTLX010000103.1:0-6290 GCA_964438645.1 uncultured Saprospiraceae bacterium
AAAGAAATTGGTGTCTTTTGCACATCTATCTCAAAACTCCCAATCGCCTGCACCGCATCCGTATGAAAATAAGCCCCATTAGCTTTCGCCAAATCCGCAATCGCCTGAATAGGATGCATCGTCCCCAATTCATTATTGACATACATCAGAGAGACCAAAACTTTTTTATCCGTCGTCTCTAACAATGCTTTTAGCTGCAATAAATCAATTCGTCCCTTTTCATCGACATCCAAATAAATCACTTTTACCCCCGTATCCCGCTCCACCGCCAACAAACTATGCCAAACACTATGGTGCTCCGTAGGCGAAGAGATAATCACTTCTACACCTAAATCACGTACAGCATTTTTGATGGCCATATTATTGCCTTCCGTCCCACAGGAAGTAAAGAAAATCTCTCCTAAAGATGCTTTGAGCCCGTTAGCGACCGTTTTACGGGCGTTTTCGATAATCATCCTTGCTTTTCGCCCTTCGGCATAAATAGAGGAAGGATTGCCATAATCTTCGCGCCAAATCTGAGTCATTAACTCCAAGACTTCTGAATCTAATGGAGTTGTGGCGGCGTGATCTAAATATATTCTTTTCATTTTTTGTTTTGATTTTGCGGTGTTGGTGGTGGTTTTTTTTATTGTTGTTGATGTGCTTGTTTTCAAATGAATTTGAAAAGCCTTTTTGCAAATGAATTTGCAACGCCATTTTTCAAATAAATTTGAAAGACCGTTAGTCCCCCAAATAATCCATCCCCTTTCTAAGCAACTCTACTTTGACCCCCTTGGGCCAATCTTCCATCGAAGCCTGATTGGTAGAAATATTAGAAATAGTTGCTTTAATTTTTAGTAGGACATTATCCACTTCTTTGAAGGGAATCCCAATGTCAACCAGTCCCTTGTCCGTAAATTCTTGTTTGACTATCTTCAACCCACTCTTTTTTACCGCTCCCATCACATTACTCATCAAATCATAACCAAAGGTCAAACGATGAATATCAAGTATTGGGTATTGGATGATGTCTATTTTTGCGAAAGCATCAATGGTGGCTTCTCTATAAGAGCGAATGAGCCCCGAAGTACCTAACAATGTGCCCCCAAAATACCGAACCACAATCACCATGATATTGGTTAATTCCAGCTTGTCTATTTGCCCAAGAATGGGTTTTCCAGCCGTACCACTAGGCTCCCCGTCATCTGCGGCTCGAAACAAGTCTCCCACATAGCCTAGACGCCAAGCAAAACAATGATGCCTTGCTTTGATATGTAATTTTTTGACATCATTGAGCCGTGCGGTGGCATCTTCTCTAGAATGAATCGGGAAGGCATAAGCCATAAACTTACTTCCCTTTTCTTTATACATCCCTTCGGTGGGCTGACTTATGGTTCGGTAATAATCTTTCATCTCTACTCGCAATCTATCTCAAGAAGAGACGCTAATCATCTGATCTTCAACAAATTGTACCAACTCGGTAAAATGTTTATCTCGCTTCAAATCATGTGTACGCTCTAATGGTAAATCTACATTAATCTGCTTAACAAACTTAGACGGCGCTTTTTTCATAATATAAATATCATCTCCCAAATAAACCGCTTCTTGGATATCATGCGTCACAAAAACAATGGTTGAATTAAACTTAGTCCATATATCTGCCAACAAATCTTGCATTTGCAAACGAGTATTGATGTCCAAAGCACCAAAAGGCTCGTCCATCAGGATAATATCGGGATTGGAAATCAAACTTCTAGCGATAGCGACTCTTTGCATTTGTCCACCAGACAACTTTGGATATTGAGCAAACTTCTGCTCATGCCCTTCCAATCCAACCAATTGAATAAATTCCATGGCACGTTCATGCCTTTCCTTTTCACTGACCCCCTGATATTTTAGCGCAAGCGCCACATTATCCAAGACCGTCATCCACGGCAAAGAGCTATATCTTTGAAAAACCATGCTGATTCTATCCTTTTCATTTTTGGGCGCTCCGTTGATAAGAATCTCTCCAGAAGTCGGTTTTTGTAATCCCGCAATATATCTCAAAACAGTGGACTTACCACACCCCGAAGGGCCTAAAATAACCGCAAACTCCCCCTGCGCAGGCTTATCTTCTATCAAAAAATTCAAATCCTTTAGGATGACAGTTTTCCCGTTATTATAGGATTGCTCGATATTTCGAAGTTCAATGATATTTTTAAAATTTGAATCTTGCATCTAAGTAGTTTTTGAGTTAGTTCGCCAAATTTTAAATTCTCCATATAACAGAATCAACATCCCCGAAACACCTATCAACCAACCTGCTTGCGCCAAAATATCCGAAAAATCAGGGAGCACAACTGAACCCAAAATCACAAGAGTGATGGCCATAAAAATAGCCAAGATGCCTAATCTGGACTCTTTTAAGCCATTTGGTTTTTCTGCAAAGTACTTATGTGGAAATAGCCGTTTATCCAATAGCACAAACAATTTATCTTGTAGGATACCAATCAAGACAATGACCAGCAAAATAGCAAAAACTTTTTCGTTTTGCCCCAATTTACCTTTGATAAAAATCAATGCTCCTACCCCACCTATACCAGGAGTTCGACTCAATAATTCGGCAATGATGATATACGTCCAAGAAATGGCCGTCAACACCCGAATATCATCAATTAGCTTGGTAAAAACTGCGGGTAGATAGACCGATTTAATACTTTGCCAGTCGGTCGCACCAAGCGTATAGACCGTCTTTAAGTACACGGAATCGACTTCATTTATTCGTTGAATAACCACTGGCAACAAATAGACCAATATCCCAAAAGCCAAGAAGGCTATTTTCATGGTGTCGTTGATACCAAACCAGGTCAAAAACAGCCCAGAAAGTGCCGTCAACGGTAAAAACCGAAGGGCATTGACTTGCCCACTGAACATTTGGCGGACAGCAGGAATCAATCCCAGCAAAAAACCAAAGGGCAATGCCCACAAAATAGCCCAAAAATACCCTTGAGTATTGAGCCAGACGGAATGCATCGCATTCGCCAATAATTTATCTTTACCAAAAAGGGATGTATAGGACTTAAATACATGGTCAGGTCTAGGCAAAACGGGATAAACCTTTCTAAATTCTGTGGCGTTGACATATTTTAAGGAATCGGCGGCAATTAGGGAGTCGATATTGACATCATTATTCAAAGTCGAAGGCAGACGTGATTCAATATCCACCACAGGCATCTCCCGAGAAAATACTTCCGCAAAAATCCACCAAACCACCAAAGTGATGATGATTCCTATGATACCCAAAAGGAGATTATTTTGTTTTCGATTAGAAATCGGGGCTAATAGAGACATTATAAGGTTTTTATCTGTTCTTTTGGACGGCACAATTTAGGGCGGTTATTTGGATTTGCCAAGTTTTCGCTTAACAATAATTGCACCTAGACCATTACCTATCCAAAACACTGCCAAAAAACACCGCAGAAATGCCATACTTTCCGTAGCTTTGCTTTTCACAAAAATAAAAAAAAAACAGAATGAGATTTTTCATTGATACAGCCAATTTAGCAGAGATAAAAGAAGCCAAAGCATTAGGCATTCTAGATGGTGTCACCACCAACCCGTCTTTAATGGCCAAAGAAGGAATTACTGGCGTAAAAAATATTCAAGCGCACTACGAAAAAATATGTGCCCTAGTGGATGGCGATGTGAGTGCAGAAGTCATTTCTACGGACTATAAAGGCATGGTCAGAGAAGGGAAAGCACTCGCCAAGCTAGCCCCAAACATAGTGGTCAAAGTGCCCATTATCAAAGATGGAATTCAAGCCATTAGCACTTTTTCGTCTTTGGGCATTCGGACCAATTGCACCCTACTTTTCTCACCTGGACAAGCCATCTTAGCCGCTAAGGCTGGAGCGACCTACATCTCCCCATTTATCGGAAGAATAGATGACATCACTTGGGACGGCATGGGTTTGATTCGTGATATTGCGGAGATTTATGCCATCCAGATGTATGATACGCTAATTTTAGCCGCTTCTATTCGTAGCAGTAATCACATAGTGGATGCAGCACGTTCGGGTGCAGATATTATTACTAGTCCGTTAAAACCTATTTTAGGTCTATTGAAGCATCCTTTGACGGATATCGGCCTAGAAAAATTCTTGTCTGACCATAAAAAAGCCAAACGCAAGAAGTAAATACCTAAAATCACTTCTGTTTTGAATAAGATACTTCCGAGAGAGCTGCTTGCGCAAAAAGCATCATTGCCCTTATTTGACGTAAGGACACCCGCCGAATTTGAGCGTGGGCATATCCCTGGAGCGATAAACCTTCCCCTTTTTTCTAATGATGAGCGCGTCATTATTGGCACTTTGTACAAAAAGAAAGGAAAAGACTTTGCCGTTGAAAAAGGATTGGAGTTGGTCGGGCCTAAACTCGCTTCATTTGTCAAAAAAGCTAAAAAACTGGCTGTCGATAAAGAAATCATGCTCCATTGCTGGCGTGGCGGCATGCGAAGCGGTAGTATGGCGTGGCTTTTTGAGACTGCGGGCTTGCGCCCAAAAGTGCTTATCGGTGGGTACAAGGCTTATCGCCAACAAGTACACCGTGATTTTTCCGAAAGGAAACTCAACCTAATGGTACTTGGCGGAGCCACTGGATCGGGTAAGACACTCATCTTACACGCCATGCAAGAAGAAGGCCACCAAATCATTGACTTAGAGCGATTGGCTAATCATAAAGGCTCTTCCTTTGGGGCGATAGATGAAGAGCCACAACCCATCACTGAGCATTTTGAAAATTTATTGCACCAAGAAATCCTTGAATTAGACATAAACCAACCTGTCTGGACGGAAAATGAGAGTCGGGGCATCGGCAAGGTCTATATTCCCGAAGGATTCTGGTCTCAAATGCAAGCTGCTCCACTCATCAATATCACGATACCCAAAGAAAATCGGTTGGACATCCTAACCCAAATGTATGTGGGTAAAGACCCCGCAACCCTTGCGCCTGCATTTGAGCGCATCCGCAAAAAACTAGGGGGACAGAACCTAAACCACGCCTTAGAAGCACTCCAAACTGGAGACTACCGAACCGCTGCGGATATTGCCTTAACTTACTATGACAAAGCCTATGCCTTTGGGCTCCAAAAAAACCAGTCTGCTCGGATAATTCAAAAGAAATTTGATTATTTTGATGCGCTAAAAATTGCACATGAGTTAACCAAATGATGTTTTTCAAAGGCTAAAACGTATTTAGATTGTTATGTGTCAATTAGTTATAAAATCTAGGAAATTATAACTTAATTTGCATATCAAACATACAAAATGGCCAAAAACATCACTAATCCGCATGATAAATATTTTTCGGCGGTCTTTTCTTACAAAGAAATTACGGAGAAATTTCTCCATTCATTTTTACCTGCCCAATACCTTCAGTATCTTAATTTAGGGAGCCTTGAGCGCATCACTGGAAGTTTTATCGATGAGAATCTTCAAGAGCATTTTACGGATATGCTGTATCAATGCCAATTAAAAAATTCAAAGCAGATTATTTGGATAAGTCTATTATTAAAGCACAAAAGTTACAATGACCAAGAAACTGACTTTCAGCTTTTGGACTACATCAATGGGGCATGGCATCAAAATAAAAAAGACCATAAAAAGCGACAATTTACCCTACCTATTGTACTGTATCATGGGGACAAACCATGGGTACGAAAGCGTATATCTGAGCATTTTGGACAGATTGGCCAGCATTTTAATGATTTTTTACCTAAATTTGACTATGTTTTGGTTGATCTTTCCACATTTTCGGAAGAAAGAATCCACCAGATGCACTTGGACACCATTATTTTAAATATGGTCATGGTGCTAAAATTTGGGCGAGATAAAAATTTTGTGATTAACCATATTGATCGGATATTTTTTCGTGCAAACGAGTATTATGATAAAAGAACGGGTGAGAACTTTTTTAATGTTTCGTTCGTTTATTTACTAAGTTTAGTGGAAACGTCAAGTGACAACTTGACCACTATTTTTAGCCAATTACCTAAACCCATTAAATCTAAAGCTATGACACTTTACGACAGTATTCTCAAAAAAGGCGAACAGAAAGGAAGACAGGAAGGAAGACAGGAAGGATTTCATTACACCTTAGAAATCATAGAAATGCTAAAAAACAATGTAACACCTGTGAAAATTAGTGCAAAACTTAATGTTGACATTGAGTTCATACAAAAGTTAAAGGAAAAACTTGGGTTATAGTGCGCTCTCTTGCCAATTACCTAAACCCATTAAATCTAAAGCTATGACACTTTACGACAGTATTCT
>CAYTLX010000103.1:6390-7031 GCA_964438645.1 uncultured Saprospiraceae bacterium
CAAAAAAGGCGAACAGAAAGGAAGACAGGAAGGGAGACAGGAAGGATTTCATTACACCTTAGAAATCATAGAAATGTTAAAAAACAATGTAATACCTGAAAAAATCAGTGCAAAACTTAATGTTGAGATAGAGTTTATTCTAAAATTTAAAGAAAAGCTTGGAACTTATATCAATTAACCGACATCAATACTTAACTCATGTTTCGGTACTTAAAAAGCCCTAGCGCTATTGAGATGTGCCTTTTGTAGTGATTTTAGCTAATCTTTGTATAGTGTTGCTTTCGTGTGGCTTGTAATTCTTTGCGAAAAAAAATCTAGGGTAAGATTTTTAAGTCCTTAGCCCTTAGCTATTTACCTTAAGCCAGCACCACAGGAGGCAGGCAAATACGTTATCGTTATACCATTATGCCGTTAAACCGCTGTACCGAAACTTAAGTAGTCGATATTTACCGAACAATTATAACAATCCCATTCTTTTACTTATATTTGTGACTCCAAAAAAACAGTCATGAAAAATTTAATACTCCTAATCTTCATCTTTTCCGTATCTCTACTTTCCTGCAAAAAGGACGTAGCTACTGATTTTGCCACCCTTTCGGGAAAAATAACCAATCATTTGGGTAAAGACGGGCGAATTGGTG
>CAYTLX010000104.1:0-7015 GCA_964438645.1 uncultured Saprospiraceae bacterium
TCTGCTGGGCCATAAAATTCACAAATTTTCAGGCCACAAAAAAATCACAAATTTCCAGGTAAAGAAACAGAAATTTTCCATCACCCCAAAAAAAAGCCATGCAAGAAACAGAAGTAATCATCGTCAATGGCATACCCCGAGATGCCTATTTAAACATTTGCAGGAAGGCAGTAGAATATGCCGTCATATCCATTCCGTTTACCTATAACCGTATGGGAATCAGGGATTTAAGGCAAAAAATTTCCAACATTGCCAAAGGAAAATTAGCCGAAGGGCTCTTCTTTTATTTTTGCGAAAGCAATCAAATAGACATCAATAGAGCCATCGGTGAGACTCCATTTTATAGACCCGATAAGACAGATTTCGTTTTCCAAAACGCAGAGTGGGACATCAAAAATAATTTTATTTATCATAAAGGAAATTATCTCTTCAAAAAATATTATAAATGGCTTCCTGCATTGATCCCAAATAAATCGGATTATGACCAGTGGACAAAAAGAGATAAAACGGTTATCTCAAAGTCTTACGACAAAAAATATTTATTTACTTTTTTGAAAGCATCTGATTCCTTGGATGAGCGAAAGCAATTGATAGATATTCACCTTTCGAAAAATCAGGAAAAATATCTTAAGGGATTGTATGAGAAATTTAAAAATAATCGCCGTCCCAAAGAGAGCCCTTTTGAAGAGTCATCTTTTTGGAATCCCTTTTACAAGGGGGAAAATAGGGCGGTTTTGTTCAAATTAAAAGCCTATCCGCAATTGATTATTACGGGATACGCCGGTGCCGATCAGTGGCATCACTTTAAAGATAGTGGCGAAAATAGAGTCTGGAATAATGGGTTGATGCGCACAGTTATTAATAATAGTTACTCCCGAATACATAAATTACCGTCCTTCACATCATTGGTGCCTAGCTTAAAACAAAAAATGGAATTGGCACATTTTTGTCATCCCAAAGGGCGCTCAAATCCTTATTTGTTATAGCGACGCTTCATCTCTTTTTTCAAGCGAAGCATGGTTTCCATAGGGCCTTTAGAGACTGCCATATTGACGACCCAAGCTGGCAAGGCGCCACCAGGATCACTGAAAATCTCATAATCAATATCAATCAACCCATTATTTAAAGGCGTAAAAGTCCAAGTATATTCTAAGATATTTATTCTGACAATACCCGACTGTTCTTTATATAAATCACCCTTGGTGTACGCTTTAGAATAGGTCTTGACGACACTAGATCCAGGCACTTTCCAAGTTTTAGAATGAATTACCATGTCCCGATCACTAAAGGGAAATGGAAAGTCCGTTAAATTATAATAGTAATATTCCCCCTTCGTCACTGTTTTTAATAATTCAGACTTGGTACACCGATATAACCACTTTTTAAAGCTAGCCACATCATCCAATAAGGTAAGTAAATCATCTAAGTCACCTTCGATTTGGGTGGTAATTCGCACTTCTTTGATGTCAGATTTTGTAGTAGTGCGCGTATATACTTTGATATTTCCCTTTTGGGATTTTAGTTTCCATGCCGTTGTTGGGCTGGTGCCGCTAAAAAGGAGCGCAGACAATAAAAATTGAAAAAGGAAAATTTTATTCATATAGAATCATTATAGCTTATACCGTAACAAAAAAGAAACCAAATGGTTTTTTGTAAGTGGACTTCAATTTGGCTTTGATATTTCTAGTTAGAATAATTTACTCGAAAAATCGGCTTGTATGTGATACCGTAGATCAATTCTATTCATCAAAAAAAAAATCCCTAAAATTAACGAAGAAAAATAATTTTATTTGCTAAGGCAGCGATAAGCTAGATGTTTTCGTTACAATATCCACAGAACAAATTGGTTGGCAACCTATTCTCGCAGACTCAATCGTTCTGTATAACACCAATATCAAATAAAACTATTTCCTTAATTTAAATTCTTAATGATGAAAAAGTTTGCGCTAGTTTTTGTTTTTTCTATTTTTTACCTATCCGTCTTTGCCCGATCTTATATTGTAGGCAACGTCGTGGATGAAAACTCTGCACCCATAGCATTTGCTTCGATTACCTATGAAGTTGGCGATTCAGTCGTAGGTGGAGAAACCACCAATTTAGATGGTCAATATCGTATTTCACTAGCGCCAGGAGTTTATAAAATCACTTTCAGTTCACTCGGTTATTCTACCAAAGTTGTTGATAGCGTGGTCGTGCGAAAGGATGAAATCACTACGGTGGATGCTGTTTTGCAGGAAGAAGCTATTCATCTTTCAGAAGTTGTGGTGAAAACCAAAACTTATAATGCGCCCCTGATTAGAGAGAGCGATGCGCAAACATTTGTTACTGGGCAAAGCACAAGACGGCAACGACGCAAAATGCGAAGAAGTGCCAAACACCCAAAACAGAGTGGAATTGTAGGGTCTGTTGCAGGAGTTAATATGGACATTCAATCTAAAATAAGTATTCCGACTTTTCCAGATGAGTCTTATGCTGAAATAACTGAAAATCAATTTCATAGCACAAAGGATAAACCGTTATCCACCTTCTCGATTGATGTGGATAATGCCGCTTATACAAATGTAAGACGCTATTTGAATATGGGCATAAAACCGCCAGTTGATGCTGTGAAGATTGAAGAAATGATTAATTATTTTTCTTATGATTATCCCGAACCAACAGGGGCAGACCCGTTCGAGATTTATACAGAAATGGCCTATGCACCATGGAATAAAAAGCATCAATTACTGCATATCGGTATTCAAGGGAAGAAGATTCCAGTTGATCAATTACCGCCTTCTAATATTGTTTTTCTTATTGATGTCTCTGGGTCGATGCAATCTATTAATAAGCTTGTGTTGATAAAGTCGGCGTTTAGGCTTTTGGTGCAAAAACTACGTAAAAAGGATAAAGTTGCTATCGTCGTGTATGCCGGAAATGCGGGCTTAGTATTGCCTTCGACGAGTGGGAGCGAAAAAAGAACCCTTTTGAAGGCCATCGACAATTTAACAGCTGGTGGCTCTACGGCAGGTGGAGCAGGCATCAAATTGGCTTATAAGGTCGCCAAAGAAAATTTCATTTCTGGTGGAAATAATCGTATTATTCTGGCAACAGATGGGGATTTTAATGTAGGAGCTTCAAGTGATGATGATATGGAGTCGTTGATTGTCAAAGAAAGGAAATCAGGCATTTTCTTAACTTGCCTTGGCTTTGGGATGGGCAATTACAAAGATTCTAAATTGGAAAGATTAGCCGACAAAGGCAATGGAAATTACTCATATATTGATAATATGCTAGAAGCTCAAAAAACATTGATTACAGAATTTGGGGGTACTTTTTTTACCATTGCGAAAGATGTAAAAATTCAAATTGAATTTAATCCTGCTTATGTTCAATCTTACCGTTTGATTGGTTACGAAAATCGCTTGTTGGCGGATAAAGATTTTAACGATGATACGAAGGATGCGGGCGAACTAGGCGCAGGACACACCGTAACGGCTTTATATGAAATTATTCCAGTTGGTGTTGAAAGTGAATTTACCAGTGATATCGATCCATTAAAGTATCAAAAAGTAGCAAAAGCAAACAAAATCGTTATTGACAATTATAGCTCTGAATTGGCTACCGTAAAATTTCGCTACAAAAAGCCAGCTGAAGAGACCAGCAAAAAGATCGTTCATGTGATTAAGACGGAACACAACGATTTTGTGGATGCATCTGAGCGTTTCCGTTTTGCGGCGTCAGTAGCTTATTTTGGGATGTACCTAAGAGCGTCTGAGTATGTTAAAGAAAATTCGTTGGAAGATGTGGTTGCTTACGCAGAAAATGCAAAGGGTAAAGATGCGGAAGGGTACCGTTCAGAATTTATTAGACTTGTTCGTACTTTGAAGTAATTTCATCTAGATTTGTTATGCTAAAAAGGTTTTTTTGAAAAAAAGAACCTTTTTAGCAGCGAATCTAGGATAATTGGCGTTTTGGTTGTAACTTTGTGCTTGTAATTTATCCGCCAAATTAGTCTCTAATGAAGTACTTTATATTGACATTTTTCATTTTTTTGGGGCACTTACTAGCTGCTCAACAGTCGTTTAACTCGGCCGAATCTTTCCGATTTTACAAGGCCAAGCCCCAAACGAGCTTAAAAAGAAGTTATAAGCTAAATCTTCGGGAGCAAGTTGTACCGAAGAAAGCACCCATTTTATTGGTAAAACCAGTGACGAAAACGACCAATAATGTATGGAAGAGTAAGAAATTGTCTAAAACGAATAAAACCAAAAAATATCAAAAGAATGCTTTGACTTTTAGCTATGACTTGTCAAAGAAAACAACTTCTACGCAGAAAGTATTCATAGTTGAAGGCAATTTGGTGCAAGCTTTTGTGCCCACACATCCTTTTGCGCTTACGCTAAAAACTAAGCCTGATTTTGCGAAAGCATCATTAAAACCTGGCGTGAATATCCAAAATCTAAGCTTAATTAAGGTAGAAACGCCTAAACAACCCAAAAATACCATTTATCCTAATCCTACTACGGGCGTTTTTAATATACAATTGGCAGAAGAAGCTACGGAAATAAAAGTGGTCAATCTAGTTGGGCGCATCGTACTAACTAGAAAGGTGACAGGAAAATCCTTTTATGGGCTAGATATCAGCCATTTGCCGAAAGGTACTTATATCGCTAGCTTTCTGCAAAAAGGGAAATGGTTTTCACAGCGGATTGTTCTGGTTAAGTAAATCACGTTTCGGTACAGCGGATTAGCGGTGTAACGGTACAGCGGTGTAACCGTATAACAGAGCGGTATAACGGGTACAGTGGTATAACGGTGTAATGATATAATGCTTTATCTTAGTAGAATTGCATGGGTCGGTATAAAGGTTCCACAAAAACAACACATCTTAACTCCTAAAAAACAAACTCGTCCCGATTATCCTATCCCCCAATTAAATTTTCGCTATATTTGCGTAAGCTAAAAAAAGTCGAAGATATGGATGTGAATAATTTACTGCAAAGAGCCGAGAATCTAGAATTTTTGTCCGCCGAAGAAGGACTATTCCTCTTTGAAAATGCAGAGACCGCCGTTTTGATGCGGACAGCCGATAAGTTGCGTAAGCACCACATTCCTGACAATAAAGTGACTTGGATTATTGATCGAAATTCTAATACCACGAATGTTTGTGTCGCTAACTGTAAATTCTGTAATTTTTATAGAGTGCCAGGGCACAAAGATGCTTATATCACGACTATTGATGAGTATAAAGAAAAAATCGAAGAGTTATTTCGATATGGCGGCAATCAGCTTTTGTTGCAAGGGGGGCATCACCCGGATTTAGGGTTAGATTTTTATGCAAATCTCTTTCGAGAATTGAAGCGCTTATATCCTAATTTGAAGCTGCATGCCTTGGGGCCACCAGAGATTGTGCATATTGCTGAATTGGGCGGTATGACTTTTAAGGAAGTTTTGTTAGCACTTCGAGAAGCTGGCATGGATACACTGCCTGGTGCAGGTGCAGAAATCTTGGACGATAGAGTTCGTTTTATTATTTCTAATGGAAAATGTGGTGGAAAGGATTGGTTAGATGTCATGCGTGCCGCTCACCAAATAGGGATGGCCACTTCTGCTACGATGATGTTTGGGCATATCGAAACCAACCTAGAACGAATGGAGCATGTCGTGGCGATGCGCCAAGTACAAAGTGAAAAGCCCGCTGATAGTCAAGGGTTTACGTCGTTTATTCTCTGGCCATTTCAGGACGAAGGGACTTTGTTAAAAAGATTAAAAAGAGCGCGCAATGCAGTAACTAGCGATGAATATATTCGTATGATAGCGGTGAGTCGGATTTTGTTGCCTAATATTAAAAACATTGGTGCGTCTTGGTTGACGGTGGGAAAGCAGGTGGCTCAAGTTTGTTTGCATGCAGGAGCCAACGATTTTGGGAGCATAATGATTGAAGAAAATGTAGTGTCTGCGGCAGGAGCCAATTTCCGTTTTACCGCCCAAGGCATTCAAGATGCTATCATTGATGCTGGATTTGTACCACAGTTTAGAGACCAAGAATACAACCATCTGCCTTTGCCGAAAGTCATTGAACAACAGCTATTGGATCGCAAGAAAATGGTTGTGGACTAAGGCTGAATCCTTTATATTCCAATTTATCATTGACCTATCGTCAAAAGAAGTCCTTATGGCCGTTATCCCCCATTCTCTTTTTACAGAATTTGATATTTCTCTTTTTCAGTCAGGCAAGCATTTTAAGCTGTATGAAAAACTAGGGAGCCATCCGATTACCTTAAATGGTGAGCAAGGAGTTTACTTTGCGGTGTGGGCACCTGATGCCGAATCGGTGTCTGTGATGGGTGGTTTTAATTATTGGGATTCGGGAAGCCATCCTTTGTATGCTCGGTGGGATGGAAGTGGGATCTGGGAAGGATTTATTCCTGTATTGGGTAAAGGTGAGTTGTATAAATATGGAATTCGGGCAAAATCGGGTGAATTATTGGAAAAGGGAGACCCTTTTGCCCGTTTTTGGGAGATTCCACCCAAAACGGCTTCGATTGTTTGGGACGCCGATTATCAATGGGCAGATGAAAAATGGCTAAAAAATAGACAAAAGCGAGTAGGGCAACCACAGCCGATGAGTGTCTATGAGCTGCATATCGGCTCGTGGATGAAGGTGCATGATGAAGGCAACCGGTCTTTGAGTTACCGCGAGTTAGTGGATAAGCTCATTCCATATATCCAAGAGATGGGATTCACGCACGTGGAGTTTATGCCGGTGATGCAACACCCTTATTTTCAGTCTTGGGGGTATCAGATTACGGGGTATTTTGCTTCGGATAGTCGGTTTGGGACGCCTGAAGACTTTATGTTTTTGGTTGATCAATTGCATGCTGCGGGTATTGGAGTCCTCTTGGATTGGGTGCCATCTCATTTTCCAGGAGATGCTCATGGGTTATATAAGTTTGACGGAAGTCACTTATACGAGCATGCCGACCCAAGAAAAGGCTATCATCCAGACTGGACAAGTTATATATTCAATTAT